>JASEGB010000003.1 GCA_030018275.1 Actinomycetota bacterium
AACCGAAAGTGTCAGAAGTGTCAGAAAGTGTCAACTTGACTTGTTAATAGTCCATCTGAAACTTCAAATTAAACACAAAATAATCTGTCTTACAGACGAAATTAATGAGTTAAAAAATTCTCCCTACTTCCTCGATGAAATTCCAAGAGTAGCAATTGATAGAATTACCTCCACCTCTAATATTTTCCATTTTCTTCAAGTTAGATTCCAAGAAGATTGCGGTTGCTTTTTTCTCATAGATTTGAGAGATGCTAAACTTCAGAGAAAGCTCATTGGGGCATTGAACATTCTTTCCGATGAGGGAATAGGAGGAGATCGTTCTTCGGGGAAGGGTTTGTTCAAACCAGAATGTAAATCATTTGAATTGCAAATCAAGGGCGAATCAAAATTTTTTACGACACTTTCAACCTATTTTCCAAAAGAAGACGAAGTTAGGAAAGAAATAATAAAGAACTCTTGGTACGAATTCATTGAACGAAAAGGTTGGGTCTATTCATTTGGAGGTACCTCTTTCCGCCGAAAAGGAGTTAGGATGTTTTCCGAAGGTTCTGTTTTTCCCGATAAAAAGCAGGCTGGACAACTCGTTGAGGTAACGCCTACCGGCTTTCTCGATCATAAAGTCTATCGATACGGCTTGCCCTTTAAAATTCCCATCGAGGTGAGCTAATAGTGAATTATCGATATAAATTGGAAGTTCTTACACCCCTTCACGTCGGGTCCGGGGAAAAGATCACTCCAATTGAATATGTAGTGAAGGAAAAGTTGTATCGCATAGATATGGGTAAACTTTTCGCTGAGGAAAGCTTTCCGAGAAATGCTTTCATCACTAGAGCTAAAACCGGAATATATCTAGGTGAATTATTTACCGATTGGGCCATTTTGCCCAAAGTTACCCGCTATGCTTTGAGCATAGATATTTCTCATACTCAAGATATCACTCGCCCCAGTGCTGAGATTCAAGAGTTCATAAAAAGTGCAGATCGACCCTATATTCCTGGAAGTTCAATAAAAGGAGCCATGCGAACAGCTATTGCGTGGCGGCTTTTGGTAAAGGGTGGCCTCAAATCGAGGTACGAAAGAGCGATAAGCAATAGTCTTGGGAGAAAAAGACGGAAACATTTTTTCAGCCAGCAAGCCAATCGTGAGCTTTTTGGATCGGATCCGAACCATGACCTCATGAGAATTATTCAGATTGGAGATACACAACCTTTAAATATGGAGAATTTGGAAGTAAATTTGGTACGAATTTTATCAAAGCAAGATAGAGGCTATGGGTGGAAAGTCCTTCCACAGAGACGGACTGTAAAAAATCCAGAGACTGCTACACCCATTTTTCTTGAAACCCTTAGGGTGGGAACTGTGACCGAGGGTTCATTAAAGATTGATGATTGGTTGTTAGGAGAGGAGATAGCCCGTGTTTTGGGATTTAAAGGGAAGGAACATTTGTTAAATCGAGTTGGAGATGCGTGCAAGGAATTTTCCTCTGCTATCCTTGAGTCGGAGCTAAACTTTTATAAAGCCATAGGGATGCGGAATCTTATCGAAAAGGTAGAAGAGATTTTGAACACATCCCTTTCACCCGACTCTTTCATAATTGACCTTGGCTGGGGCACGGGTTGGAAGGCAAAAACCGTGGGAACTTCCTTAAGGGATGATTTATTGTCAAGGATACGGAGGGAATTCCGCCTTGGTCGTCAAGGTCAACCTTTTCCTAAAACGAGGAAGGTACTTTTCCAAAACGGTGTGCCGTCTATGCCGTGCGGGTGGGTTAAGATCACCCTAAAAGAAGCTTAGGAAATGCTATGCGAAGAGCTTTAATCATCTCTGTTGGTACGGGACGAAATGTCGAGAGTGGAATAGCGACTTCAATCAAAGTCCATGGACCAGGCTTCATTATTTTCGTAGTCACTCCCCAAAGTGAGGAAACCGTTTATAAAGTTCAAAATATTCTCCAGGGTTTGCCAAAACATGAAAAATTTAAGGTCACTGACGAGAATGATTATGAAGCAATTTATACTTTTGCAAGGGAAATCTTTGACAAGCTGGCTGCCAAAGGATTTTCATCGGAGGATATAGTATGCGACTTTACAAGTGGCACTAAGGCTATGTCCGTTGGGTTAGCTTTTGGCGCTTTTGCAAAAGGGTGCCAAATTCTTTCTTATGTGACTGGAAAAAGAGACGAGAATGGGCGAGTGATCAGCGGAACCGAGCGAGTCCTACCGATCTTTTTCAGCGAAATTATGTACGATTCAAAGATTGCAGAGATTCAACGTTTTTTTAACCTTTATGAATTTGAAGCTGCTCTTAACATCATAGAAACTCTGAAATCGAATAGCATCATAAAAACTCTGGAATCGAAAGAAGACAAATTAACCGAAATCAAAAACTTGGAGAAGGTTATTAGTGCATATAATCATTGGGATAAGTTTGACCACAAAAAGGCGTATCAGATATTAAGGCAAGCTTCTCCAAAATTAAGATTGAAGTGGTTAGGGGGTAAGAGTGATTCACAGCTAAAATTTCTCGGGCAATTGGCGGAAAATAATAAAGCCGATAGTGAAAAGGCAGTTGATTTATCATGTAATGCGGAGAGATGTGCAGCGAAGGGAAGATTTGACGACGGAGTGGCTCGCCTGTATCGACTTATCGAGTTTTTAGCAGAGATTGAATTACGTCAAAAGTATGGCATTGATACGTCGAATGTAGATTTATCGAAGTTAAAACCCGAGCATAAAGAGAAGTACCAGAATCTAAGAGATGAGGAAACAGGACGGATTAAGCTTGGGTTATTTAAGGCTTATGAACTTTTGGCTGATCTGAATAATGATTTAGGAAGAGCTTTTTTAGAAAACAGTAAACTTAAAAGCCTTTTGGGTTCGCGAAATGTTTCTATCCTAGCTCATGGGTTTAAACCCGTGGGTGAAAAAGTTTTTGTACAGCTTAAGGAAGAAGTAGAAAAGCTTCTCCTATTACGAATCAATAATTTGGATGAACTCAGAAGATCAGCAACGTTTTGTAAATTAAAGATCATCTAGATTTAATAATGCTCTCTTTAACTAGGCTCAAGTTTAAATTGAATTTTCCAGGTGGATTTTCTCTTCCCTACTGGTTGGGTAATAAGTTTAGGGGTGGATTTGGAAATCATTTGAGGGAAGCAATCTGCAACTATGTTGATGCCCATTGCAAGGATTGCAAAAGAGCAGAAGATTGTCTGTATTTTGTACTTTACGAGAAGGCAAAGCAGAAAAGAGGATATGCTCCTCCAATTAGACCGATCATCTTTGTTCCCCCATTCTTCGGGAAGGAACTGAAGGTCAAAGAGAATGGATTTCTCGATTTAGATGTCCTTATTTTCGGTGATTACACGAGATATTTTCCTCATCTCATCTTCGGATTGAGACTTTTAGGTAAGCGTGGTCTAAATAGGTTCTCTAAGTTCGGCATTTCCTCAGTCATTTCCGTCTACAATCAGCAAGAGGTTTTTGACGGTGAAACCCTCTGGCTTAACTTAATTGAAACTAAGGGTGTAACCGAATTCTTTATTGAGCCCGCTGAGCGGATAAGGGTGAACCTCCGAACTCCGCTGGAACTCAAAAGCCTGGATTTTCCCATAAAACTCGAGGATTTGCTGGAGATGGTGAGAAGGAGATTGATTCTTTATGTAAACGAATACGGACGCGGGAAGGTTCCTGAGTTCGATGTCGATAGTTCTATCTTGGATTATAGAAGGAGCTCTCACATATTGCAGTTTAGGAAATTGCATCCCGAGACTGAAGCCCTAGGAAAGTATATTGGTCACACCGGTCACATAGAGTATGAGATTAAAAAGATTGATAAGAATGCCGGTTGGTTGTTGGCAGTGGGTCAAGAGATCGGAGCGGGTCCAAAGTCCAGTTACGGCATGGGTTTCTTTTCCCTTGAGCGGATATAGGAGAGGAGTCAAAATGAGTTTAATTGCAAAGATCACAGACTTGGCGGTTGATATCTATGATGAACTTGGAAGCGGATACGATGAAGCGATTTATCAAAAGGCTTTTGAGGTTGCCTTGAGAATCGAGGGGATCGGTTATGAAGATCAGCGAGTCGTTCCCATCTTTTATAGGAAGCATTACGTTGGGGAAGGTAAACCGGACATCGTGGTTGGTAAGGGCGGCGAAAAACTAGTCATAGAGCTCAAAGCCGTAGCCAGTTCCATCGGTCCAAAAGAGGAAACACAGCTTAAGAACTATATGGGGGTTCTAAACATTGGAAAAGGACTTCTCATCAATTTCCCGCAGCCGGGAGCGAAGGGAACTCCAGAAAAACCAGAAGTAAAAGAGGTCAGTTTGGAATAGAAATTTTTAAATAACCTAGTCAGATGGTTAGTCGAAAAGAGATTGCTAGCTCAGCAGGTGTATGTTTCCAATTTTCACTCTTTTAAGTCCTACCTCCAAGGCTGCTTCTCGACACTCAAGCGCTTGTTTCCTCGAGGTTGTGGGCATATCCATCATCTGAAAGCAGGGGTAAAAAGCTAGAAGCGAGTAGGGGATGTTGGGATCCAAACCAGCGATGAACTTAGCGATGTTAAAGACCTCCTGGGCATCGATGTAGCCGGGTACGAGCAGAGTGCTTGCGACGAGGAATGGTGATTCGGGTCTTTGGGCGATGAATTGGGCGAGCATCTCGAAGTTCTGCAGGGTTTGGCGATTGGTTATCCCCGTTAAGGCGATATTCAAATTTTCATCCCAGGCTTTAAGGTCGAACTTAATGCATCCCCCCGAATTCAGGGAGAGTTCGGCCATTTTTCTTGCCAAGGATGGATTCATGGTCCCATTGGTTTCCCAGCATATCCTCAAGATTCTGTCCTCATTTTGTTTCAGGGCGATCTTTGAGGCTTTGATGGCGAAGGGCAGCTGAGGTGTGGGATCCCCACCGAAGTAGCAGATGCAGGAGGTTTTGTCATCCACACAATCGGCGAGTTCCTGAGCGGTCATAATTGGGAATAGAGTTCGGGTCATCTCCCGATAGTGCCAGTTTTGGCAGAAGAGACAATCGAAGGAGCAAGCCCCCAGGAAAACGGCGAGGTTCTTATAGCCGTATTCTACCCCCGGCGAGTAGGAATATTTGGGATAGCCACATTCGCTTCCACCGGGACAGACCCAGTCGGCAACGCAATTCGTAGGGAGGGGGTCGAAATACCAACTGACTATACCTTTTGAAGGTGTTCCTCCAAGGTGAACGAGCTTACCCTTTTGATTGGTTCGCAGTCCGCAGAAACCCTTTTGCCCCTCTCCAATCATGCATTGATTGACGCATATGGTGCACTTTACTCCATTGGGATCCTTCGGGGGAGAGGCGGGGAGGTCGAATTTTCCCTTGCTTTTTGCGTGAGCTTTCTCGATATAGACCTTTGCTTCTTGGGGTTTTTCTCGGAGACAGCTACCGCAAACTCTTAGCTCTTTGGATATAAGCTCGGAAGTCTCACCACAGAAGTTACATTTGACCTCGCTCACGGTGTGCCACAGGACATATCGAATCATTTTTGCCGCCTTCAAATCCGGGACCACCAATTTGTTGCACATCAATGAGGTACCAGTTTCCCAGAAACATCATCAATAAAAATCCATTTTTTGTCAATGAAAGGCAATACTTACGATGTGGGCAGATTTGTTTTACTTTTATTTAATGAGAAAATATAATTTAATTGTGGATTGTGTATAACCCAAGGATTGCTCCAAGGATAAACCTTGGAGTTTATTTTAACTTTTAGCCGATTCGTTGGTTTTCAAAGATGCAAAGCGATGTGAAAATCTTGGAAAATTTGAATCCCGTTCAGCGGGATGCGGTCACTCACGGTGAAGGTCCCTTACTCATTCTGGCGGGAGCCGGCAGCGGTAAGACGATGGCTTTGACTCACAGGGTTGCCTATTTGATAAAGGAGAAGGGGGTAAATCCCTATCGCATTCTGGCGATTACCTTCACCAATAAGGCTGCTCAGGAGATGAGGGACCGCATCCGCGCTCTCATTGGCAAAATCAGTGAGGATATGTGGATATGTACCTTCCATGCCGCCTGTGCCCGTATCCTAAGGAGAGAAATCCATCGCCTGGGTTTTAAAAGGAATTTCATCATCTATGATGAAGGCGACCGACTCCGTCTCGTCTCCCAATGCCTCAAGGATTTAAATCTGGACACTAAGCGTTATCCACCGTCATCCATTCAGACGACGATTTCCCTGGCTAAGGATGAGCTCATTGACGCCGATACCTTCGCCTCTCGAGCTCAAACTCACTATGAAAGAATCGTTGCCGAAGTGTATAAGTTGTACCAAAAGCGTTTATATCAGAATAATGCCTTGGACTTCGATGATCTGATTATGGTCACGGTGAGCCTGTTCACTCTCTTTCCCGCGGTGCTGGAAAAGTATCAGAACAAGTTCCAATACATCCTGATCGATGAATATCAGGATACGAATCACGCCCAGTATCGCTTGGTGAACCTTCTGGCTGCCAAGCACCGCAACCTCTGCGTCGTGGGCGATGATGACCAATGTTTACCTGAAGGTACTTTAATTTCTACCCCTGAAGGACAAAAAACAGTACAGCAACTGAATGGTGGAAGTCCGATAATCGCTGCTTCGGGTTGGGGAGAGACGACTGTAACTGAGGTGGAGAGAACGAGGTGTCGCGAGTACAATGGATCAGTCATTAAGATTCAAACTAAAACTGGTTTAAGAATAAGAGCAACTCCCAACCATATTTTCTTTGCCAAATTAAATGCACAACCTAAGCTTTATTATGTTTACCTTATGTATCGAGGTGATCTGGGCTTTCGTATTGGAATCACCCAAGGTGTGCGCAGCCGAAGACAATCGGATCAGATTGTTTGTGGCCTCAAAATTCGAACTAACCAAGAACAAGCGGGCAAGATTTGGATATTACGTACCTGTACGACATCCGAGGAAGCCATATTTTATGAGCAACTTTTCGCGGCTAAATATGGAATTCCAACGATGATTTTCCATAACAGGGCGAGAAAAGTGAGTGAGATAGATACTCGAACTCGAGCCAAGAGGTTAATGGAGGACCTCATGTTATTCGAGGAATATCCTCATTATCTTCCAAAGGCGGTGATAAGGGGAAACTCAACTCGAAAGGTGGTTAATTTAATGATGTTCGGCGACAGCCGTCCTCACATCGTTCGACCTTGGCATGAACATAGAATTAGTTTAAATACATCGGACGAGGATCTGCGATTAAAAGTTGCTGTGGAGTTTAAAACCCGCCTTGGTCGGAAAAATACTTGGAGAGTGGAAACTTCTCGTAAGGACTACGATGAAGCGGAAAGATTTGCCAGAAGATTAGCGAGTTTCGATACAATTGATATCATCAAGCGCGCTCGCCTAACTTCTCATGGTGCGTTCCATTACCAACCCGCTAGCCATCTGCGTCCAGGAATGAGTATTCCCATTTGTAGAAATGGAGTCATAACCGAGGACATTATCACGGATATACAAGTTGAAGAGTATCATGGTAAGGTCTTTGACTTAAGCATCAAAGATTTACGCAATTACGTTGCTAATGGTGTTGTGGTGCACAATTCCATATACGGGTGGAGAGGGGCGGACTTCAGAAACATATTGAGGTTTGAGGAGGACTACCCGGATGCGAAGGTGGTCACACTGGAGCAAAATTACCGCTCCACACAGACCATTCTGGAAGCGGCAAACTACGTGATCAGAAATAACAGGGGAAGAAAACCCAAGACTCTGTGGACCACCAATGCCAAGGGAGAGGCGATTTCCAGGTATCAGGCGGAAAATGAGCACGATGAGGCGGCATATGTTGCTATGGAAATCGAGCGCTTAAGGGAAATTGAGGGCAGAAGCTACCGAGATTTTGCTGTTTTCTACCGAACCAATGCTCAATCTCGAGTCTTTGAAGAGGTCTTCATGAGATGCGGTCTTCCATATAAGATAGTCGGAGGTTTGAGGTTCTATGAGCGGCAGGAGATAAAGGATGTCCTGGCATATTTGAGGGTGATCTGCGATCCTGAGGATACCATCAGTCTCAAAAGGATCATCAACGTCCCCAAGAGGGGTATTGGAAAGATGACCTTAAGCGCATTGGACCTCATCGCTCAGAGGGGGAACATGAGCTTCTTTGAGGCTCTAAGAAAAGCCCGGGAAAATCACTCAGACGGGCAAGCTCTCCTACCGGCGGCGGCAAAGAAAGTGGTGACACGATTCTTAAATATACTGGAGGAACTCATGGCTGACTTTGCCCGCCGGCAGGCGGGAAGGGACAAGGAAGGTATCGCCGAATTCACCGAGAAGGTGCTGGATAAAACGGGCTATATCGCCGCTTTGGAGGAAGAGAGGACAGTTGAAACCCTTGGAAGGATGGACAATATAAGGGAACTTCTTAATGTCATGAAGGAGTTTGAAGTGAGCCACCCAAATCCAAGTCTCGATCAATTCTTGGATCAAATTTCGCTACTCACGGATATAGATACCTATGAAGAATCCGAAGAGGCTGTGACCCTAATGACCCTTCACAATGCCAAGGGTCTGGAATTTCCCGTAGTATTCATGGTGGGCATGGAGGATGGCGTTTTTCCCCATATCCGTTCCATGACAGTCTCTGAGGAACTCGAAGAGGAGCGCCGCCTATGCTACGTTGGGGTCACCAGAGCGAAAGAGAGACTTTATCTCACCCATGCCTGGTCCCGTAGCCTTTGGGGTGGACCGAGTTATAATATTCCATCGAGATTTTTGAAGGAAATCCCCGAGGAACTAACCTGCTTTGCGGAGCAGGCAGAAGCTGTGCCCACCGGTGAGCTTAAGATCCTTAAGAAAAAGCCCATCTTTTCCGTTGGTGATGAGGTAATACACAAGAAGTTTGGGAGGGGCAAGGTTGTCGCCATCAAAGGAGCCGATCAGATAACCGTCTTTTTCCCAACCGAGGGTGAGAAAACCCTGCTAGTTGAGTATGCACCCCTCGAGAAAATCTAAACTTAATGCACCTTTCATGAGTAGATAAATTATTGTACTCTGGACATAATTCGTCCACAGAAGTTTCTTCCAGCAAGCACGTTTCAAATTCAAAATTTAAAATGGTTTAATATGAGGGATGAGAGAGAAGTCTAGAGTCAATTTTTATTTTTTATTTTTGCATTTTACATTATGATAACCTATCCTGTATCTTGCAATTGGAGGTATTATGTCAGAAACGGTATATCTGATTGGGCACAAAAATCCAGATACGGATTCCATCTGCTCAGCAATCGCTTATGCCTATTTAAAGAACCACATTGAAGGCGACCATTACATTCCCGCTAGACTGGGCAAAATAGATAGGGAGACCGAATTTGTCCTCAAATATTTCAATCTTTCTCCCCCCGAGCTAATTCCCCACGTTAAAATTCGAGTCAAGGATGTTATGACTTCACCGGTAATCACCGCCCGTCCCGACACTCCCATTCGGGAGATTGGCGAACTCCTTTACACTCACAAAATCAAATCCATCCCCATCATCGATGAAAGTCGGCGCCTACTGGGCATAGTCACGGAGCGGGACATGGCTCACCGCTATATTGAAGAAATCAAAATCAGAAGCTTAAAGGATATCTCCTTTGAGGTCTCAAAGATCGTTCAGACTCTGGATGGAAGATTGATCGTGGGGGATGCTCACAAATTGATATCCGGAAATGTGCTCATTGGAGCCATGCTTCCTCAAACGATGGTTAATTACATCGTACCCGGAGACATCGTGATCGTGGGCGATCGGGAAAGGGCACAGAAAGCAGCTTTAGAGAGAAAGGTTTCGTGCCTGGTGATCACGGGCAATTTCGATCCCCCTCCCGAGATCATACAACTGGCAAAGGACCAAGGAGCGACCATTATCGTTACACCTCATGATACATATGCGGCTGCAAGACTCATAAATTTGAGCATCCCCTCGGAGAAAATCATGCAAAGGGAGATATTCACCGTGGAGGAAGAGGATTTGTTGAGCGAAGTGACCGAGGATGTGATGACTTCCGAACACAGGCAGGCCCTGGTCGTCGATTCCGAAAATCGCCTCATGGGAATCTTAACCCGAAGCGATCTCGTAAATCCCATTCCAAGGAAAGTCATCCTGGTGGATCACAATGAGATAAAGCAATCCGCCGATGGCATAGAGCAGGCGAATATCTTGGAGATAATTGATCACCATCGGTTAGGAGATGTACAGACCAAGGAGCCCATTTTGGTCGTAAACAAACCCCTTGGTTCCACGGCGACCATCATTTGGAGAAGATTTAGGGAGCTCGGTGTGGAAATCCCTAGCGAGATTGCCGGTATCTTGATGGCATCCATCCTCTCGGACACCGTTCTTTTTAAATCGCCGACGACCACCGAAGAGGATAAGATGGCCGCCGAAGAATTGGCGAAAATTGCCAGGATTGAGGATCCCATCGAACTTGGGATTCGAATGTACCATGAATCCTCAGAGATAGTTTCCATGAAATCTAAGGATTTGATATTCGCGGATTTTAAGACCTACAACTTTGGGGATTTAAGAGTGGGGATAGGACAGGTGGAAACGATCGATTCCAATATCATATTAAAGAACAAAGCTGAGATATTACAGACCATGGAGCAAATTCGCCTGGATAAAGAGTTCGACATATTGGTACTGATGCTCACGGATATCATGGAAGAGGGGACAGAACTCTTGGCTGTGGGTAAGACGAGGTTTATAGAAAGAGCTTTTGGAAGAAAGTTGGAGCATGGAAAGATGTTTCTCCCCGGTGTTATCTCCAGGAAAAAGCAGGTCGCTCCACCATTGGCAAAAGCCATTGGATAAGCTTCCTTTTGCCTATTCCTTATTAAAGAGCAAGGCGGATATGTCGATTATATTTAAAGAGTAGTATTATTCTGGGGGAATTAAAATGAGATGGTATGTGAAAAAATTCTCTGAATTTTTCGATGAATGGCGGAAAGGGGAGCTTTATCTGAAAAATGGCCAGAGCTATATGGGAACCGTGGAGGAGTTCACGGTAGATGGCGATTTCAAGGAAAGCAAAATCGAATTTAAATACGAAAAGGGAGAGAAAGCCATTCCCCTCAAGGATATAAAGCATTTCCGGGTTTTAAACGGTCCCATCTTAAATATCGAAAAGTATTTGAACATAATTGAGCTGGCGAAACAAAGTGAGGAGCAAAAGGAAGAGTCGGATGAAAAAGGGTTGGTCTGTGTAGCCTTTGGCCTTGAATTTTACACCTCAAAGAAAGTGGCCAATTTACTCAAATCCAATGTAAAGGATATTTTATTCACCGGATTAAAGAATTTGCCCCTTTTGATGATCAAGGATCAACCCGCTGTTGACATGACCCCCACTTTTACCTCTTCGATTAAAAAATTGAAATCCATACTTGGGGTCAGACCTCGCCACCCCCATTTACCAGGCACAATAAATTCTTAATCCCAATTTTTATACTCCAATGCGGACTTAGAGCCACTCTGTGTGTTAAAAATTCACCAGTAGTGCTAAAATGAGAGATAATTTTTGCGGGGGACCCATAGGGGCAAGCTAAGCCCCCGCACTACTTGATAACTAGCACGGTTAACCGTGAACAGTGAACCATGAATGGTGAACCAAAATAAGGGGGTGTCTCTATGTCCAAGACTTACCAGGAGATAAACGAAAAAATAAAAAAAGGTCAGGCCGTTGTGGTTACCGCCGAGGAGATCATCGACCTTGTTGCCGAAAAGGGCACCCAGTGGGTTGCCAGGGAGGTCGATGTGGTGACTACAGCGACCTTTGGTCCAATGTGTTCTACGGGTGCTTTCATCAATTTCGGTCACGCCGACCCTCCCATAAAGATGGCGAGGGTATGGTTAAATGATGTCCCAGCTTATACTGGTATTGCTGCGGTCGATGCCTATATTGGGGCCACGGAGCTTTCCGAAACTCAAGGTTTGAGTTATGGTGGAGCACACGTAATCGAGGACTTAATCGTGGGAAAGTCCGTAAAACTGAAGGCTGTGGCATACGGCACGGATTGCTATCCCCGCAAGGATATAGAAACCTATATTACGAAGGATGACATCAATCAGGCATATTTATATAACCCCAGGAATTCCTATCAGAATTATTGTGTCGCCGTGAATTCATCCGATAGGACGATCTTCACATATATGGGTATACTCCTCCCCAAGATAGGAAATGCCACCTATTCCAGCGCCGGACAGCTCAGCCCTTTACTTAACGATCCCTATTATCGGACGATTAGCATCGGAACTAGGATCTTCTTAGCTGGAGCCATTGGTTACGTTGCCTGGGAGGGAACCCAGCACAACCCGGTTCAAGAAAGGGCACCGCATGGAATCCCAATTGGCTCGGCGGGTACCCTTGCTCTCATTGGAGATTTGAAACAGATGAGCACCAATTACATTAGAGCCGCGAACTTTTATAGGTATGGAACAACCATATACGTGGGGGTGGGCATCCCCATTCCCATATTGGATGAGGAAATGGTAGAATTTGTGAAAGTGAGCGATGCGGAAATTTATACCACCATCATCGATTATGGCGTCCCTCGTCGATCAAGACCCATGCTGGGGAAGGTGAGCTATGGGGAGCTCAGGAGTGGAGAGATCACAATTAAAGGCAAGAAGGTACCCACCGCGCCCCTGTCGAGCTATGCCAAGGCACGGGAGATCGCCAACGCCCTAAAATCCTTGATTCGAGAGGGGAAATTCCTGCTTCAGGAACCCATCGAAAGACTTTCTTTGGAAAGAACCTTCAAACCTCTGGAGATTTCAAGGGAGGGGATATAAGTGGTTCGGAAAAAACTCGTATTGACCTTTCCTCCTGAAAGAGTGGATAAACCTATAACCTACCATTTGGTCAAGGATTTCGATCTCGTCATCAACATCCTCCGAGCTGAAATTCACGAAGAAGAAGTGGGAAGAATGGTCCTCGATGTGGAAGGAGATGAAGAAAGGATAAATCAAGGAATTGCCTATTTAAAAAGCCAGGATGTTAAGGTTCAGGAGGCTGCAAGGGATATCACACTCGATGAGTCGAGGTGTGTGGATTGCGGAGCATGCACGGCGGTTTGCCTCCCCAAAGCGTTACGTCTAAATAACGAGACTTGGAAGTTGGAGTTTGACAAGGAAAAATGCATCTTTTGTGAATTGTGCGTGAAATCCTGCCCTCTGGGAGTTATCGAGATTAAATTTTAACGGGAAGCATTAAAGGGGAAGGTGAACTCGGTGGTGGGATTTAAACCATGTTGCATACCAACGGCAATTGGGAGTATGCCCCATACCGATGCAAAAAGGGCTTGCCAGATCGTATTGGAAAATTTTCCAGAGGTACCCGTTTGGCCTCAGCTGCCACGTCTATCCCTTCGAGAGAATATGTACATCCAATACAGCGAAGGCATGCCCTGTGTAGTTATGGATGAGCAAAGACATCGAATCTTCTTCGACACATCAGTGGATGTCACCTCAAAAATTGAGAAATTTTATGAAAGATATCTCGCTAAGGATATCGAAGCCTTTGCTCTAACCCCCGATTACGCCCAGGGCTTTCACGTCTTCGTCGATATCTTGAAGAAAAGTAGACCAAAGGAGCTCAGGTTGCTCAAGGGACAGGTCACTGGTCCCATTAGCTTTGGCTTAACCGTAACCGATGAGAATAAGAAGGCGATTATATACAATGAGGCGATCTTCGATACCGTATTGAAGACCCTTGCCCTAAAAGCGAAATGGCAGGAGAGAGAGTTCACCCAAATTGCCCCAGAGGATGTTGGAACACTCATCTTCTTCGATGAGCCCTACCTGGTTTCCTTCGGCTCAGCCTTTGTCAGCTTGCAGAGAGACCAGGTTATCAATTATCTCAATGAGTGCGTGGGTACCATTGATGGTTTGAGTGGTGTTCACTGTTGTGGACGGACCGACTGGGCAATTCTCATGGATACTAAGGTGGATGTGGTAAGCTTCGATGCCTATAACTACTTCGAGAGCTTGACGCTATACCCCAAGGAATTGAAGGAATTCCTTGAGCGTGGCGGTCTTTTGGCTTGGGGGATTGTTCCTACCTCGGAGGATATCGCCGGGGAAAGCACTGAAAGCCTGATGAAGAGATTCGAATCGAACATCGATCTTTTGGGTAATAAGGGTATAGATAAGGAGCTCTTACTCCAATCTTCCTTCGTGACGCCGAGCTGTGGAACGGGTTCTCTCCCGGTTGAACTCGCCGAGAGGGTACTCAATCTCACAAGGAGTCTCTCAAAGGCGATGAGAGAGAAGTACTGAATTCCTCTCCAGGATGCCCGCCGTCCCACAAAAATATGAGCTTAATCTCGATATAATCACTACGCATGTCATAATTTCAAAATTACTGTTTAATGCTCCCCGACGAGTCGGGGCGACGCCGTCGCTCACACTCGCTCGTGCGAGGCCATGAGCCAAGTTTATGGTTTTATGACTTAACTTAATTACTGTGAACCGTGAACGGTCAACTGTGAACGGTGAATTACGCTTTTGCTTTGGGCTTGAGATTGGAGGTAAAATAGGATTAGTTCCAAACTAGCATACAAAAACTTAAAACAAGCTTTTGACCAGGTCATTCTAAAATTCTTAAGAATATTGGAATATAAAATGGAAAAATTAGGAAGAAAATGTAAGACATTATATGTTGGGGGGAACGATGGATTACGAGCTCATTGCCGAGGCTTATGAGAAGATCGAGCGTACAAGCAAAAGATTGGAGATGACCGATTACCTAGTGGATCTAGTCAGGAGAACCCCTAAAGAAGCTATAGGTAAGGTGGTCTACCTCACTCAAGGAAAACTATACCCTGATTATATGGGCATAGAGATCGGAATAGCCGAGAAGCTGGCCATAAGGGCAGTTACCTTAGCCGCAGATGTTGGTGAGGACAAGGTCAAAAAGAGCTATAGGGAAACCGGCGATTTGGGGGAGACCATCCAAAGGATTCTTGAGGGGAAAGCACATCATGTGGAAAAACCCCTCACCGTGGAAGAGGTCTATGAAACGTTGGATAAGATGGCCAAAACCACGGGATCGGGCACTATCGAAATGAAGATGAATTTACTCTCCTCTCTACTTAAGAAAGCAAAGCCAAAGGAGGCAAAGTACATCATCCGAACGGTCACGGGCAAGCTCAGATTGGGAATCGCCGATATGACCATGCTCGATGCACTGGCCATCGTCTACGCCGGAGGAAAGCATTTTCGGGGGGAAGTGGAAAGGGCCTACAATATCTCCTCGGATTTGGGGGAGGTTGCCAGTACCATCGCCAAGGGTGGGCTAAAAGGGATAAGAAAGTTTGGAGTCCACGTGGGGAAGCCCATCCGACCGATGCTCGCGGAGAGACTCCCCTCGGCTCAAGGGATATTGGATAAAATGGGGGGGAGCTGCGCGGTGGAGTATAAATACGATGGCGAGAGAATCCAAATCCACAAAAAGGGGGATGAAGTCTTCCTTTTCTCCCGAAGGTTGGAAAATATCACCCATCAATATCCAGACGTTTTGGAGCTGGTGCGGAAAAATATAAGAGCCAAAGAGGCTATAATCGAGTGCGAGTGTGTAGCTGTGGATTTGGATACCGGGGAGATGAAACCCTTTCAGGAACTCATGCACAGGCGCAGGAAATATGGGATTGAACAGGCAATGGAGGAGTACCCCGTCTCAATTTTTGCCTTCGACGCCCTTTATGTTGATGGAAGGGATTTAACCCTTTGTTCTTATCCCGAAAGGAGAAAGACGCTGGAAAAGATCGTAAGGATAAATGATAGAGTCAGTTTAACACCTTACCTTGTGACCAACGATGTTGAAGAGTTGGAGAAGTTCTTTGAGAAAGCAATCGAGGATGGTTGCGAGGGTTTGGTTTGTAAAGCCACCGGTCCCCATGCGATCTATCAGGCGGGAGCAAGGGGCTGGCTGTGGATAAAGTACAAGCGCGAATACAAGAGTGAGATGACGGACACCGTTGATCTAGTCGTTGTCGGTGCCTTTCATGGGAGAGGTAAGAGGGCTGGAACTTATGGTGCTCTGCTTCTGGCAGCATACGATCCGGAAGGGGACATCTTTCCCACGGTGACGAAGTGCGGAACAGGCTTTACCGACAAGGATCTCGCCGAATTACCGGGCAAACTGGGAAAGTATAGGATCTCCCATAAGCATCCGAGAGTTGGCTCACTAATTGAGGCGGATGTGTGGTTTACCCCCGGTTTCGTTTTGGAAACCATCGGTGCCGAGATCACCTTGAGTCCGGTTCATACCTGCGCCTTGAATAAGATCAGGAGGGAAAGCGGTCTAGCCATCAGATTCCCCCGGTTCACGGGCAATTTTAGATTCGATAAGGCTCCTGAAGATGCTACAACGGTACAGGAAATTGTGGAGATGTACCAGAGTAGGTTAAGAAAAGTCTCAGCTTGATTCCAAAAAAGGAACAACTTTTAGCTTGTCAATTTTCTACTACTGGCTCTCCTGTGTCTGGTTTCCATGTGGTTGCTTGAGGGAGTAGGATTCGGTCTTTTAATTCATGGAGTGGGTAAATTTATTCCATTTTTAAGCCTGGTTAGGATTTTTTTAGCCAGCAATTTTGTGGGTTTTGTTACTCCCTTCGGCTCAGGGGGAGTGCCCACGCAGATTTATCTTCTAACAAAGAAGGGACTCTCTGCTGGGGAATCAACGGCTGTAGTATCCACTAGAGCTCTTTTATCCTCCTGGTTTTTTGGTATTATTGGACCGGTAGTCTTTTTCTTGCTGCGCCCTCATTTGTCTCTTAGATCTTCTTGGATTGATTTTTTTGGCCCCACACTTGTAGCTTTATTTTTATTTACACTCCTATTTCTTTATCTTCTGTGGAGACCACAGAAAGGGGGACATCTTGCCTCTGCCTGCTGCAATTGGTCTCCCTTGGTAAGGTGTTTTGGAACCGAGCGTATGAAAAGAATCCAAACCTCCATTGCTCATGAGATTGAGAAGTTACATCAAGGTCTCTCACTTCTCTTTCGCTCCAATTTTTTGATGGTCCTGGCTGTTGCCGGCTGTATAATTTTATGTTGGCTACTTTTGTTTGCGATTGCACCTTTGTTGCTTTTGGGGTTGAGGGTCAAGATCAATGTGGTACAGGTCCTCTTTTACCAATTTGTATTATTTTTCCTCATTCCTCTTTCGCCCACGCCAGGAGGTAGTGGAGCAGCGGAGCTAGGATTTGCCGCCTTACTAGCTTCTCTAGTTCCCAAACATTTATTAGCGGTTTTTGTTTTGTTATGGCGATTTCTAACCTATTATCTAAACTTGGTTGTGGGAGGGGCTATTCTAGTTTTATTTTTAAGGAAGTAAGTAAACTCTTTAGGAAGGGGGAGATGGCGGTGAGGTATCTTCTAATACTTCTGGGCGTTGTGCTGCTCGTTCTTGGTGTGTATGGTATTGCAAGCTTTTGGTGGGACGAATTGTACATCTTAATTAAGGGAGGAGTGGGGCTCCTCCTTCTCATTGCCGGCCTCATTTCACTAATTTCGGGCATTTCTGATCTACGCCAATGAGCAAAGTAAGACTTAAGGGGGAGTCTGGGAGGCAGGAAAGAAGGGGAAATTGTCCAAAGAAGTGGAAAGAGAGAAAGATTTTATCCTCCGGGGAATAACGAAAAATGTTTTCATCCTGGGAATGGTGAGCTTATTCACCGACATCAGTAGCGAGATGATATATCCTCTCATTCCCATCTTCTTGACCGCCGTTTTGGGTGCCCCCATGGCCATCGTTGGGGTAATCGAGGGTATTGCAGAGAGTACCGCCAGCATCTTGAAGGTATTTTCAGGATGGTTCTCCGACAAATTGGGCAAGCGGCGTTCCTTCATCGTCTCCGGTTATAGCTGTTCCGCTGTGGCCAAACCGCTTTTAGCTGCGGCTTTCAGTTGGCCGGTGGTCCTGGTCGCCCGCTTCATCGATCGATTCGGTAAAGGGGTAAGGACTTCAGCCAGGGATGCGATGATCGCCGATGAAACCAATACCCAGAATCGGGGAAAAGCTTTCGGTTTCCATCGAGCGATGGATACGAGTGGAGCGGTTCTCGGTCCTCTCTTGGCTTTGGTCCTTTTGACTCTTCTTGAAGAGAATTATCGTCTTATCTTTTTAATCGCTCTCATTCCGGCGGTTACAGCCGTTGTACTCCTACTTTTATTCGTGAAGGAGAGGGTAAAGATAGCATTGTCCCCTGCTGAAGTGCCGAAGTTCAACTTAGGTCAGTTTGACCGCAGGTTCAAACTCTTTCTCTTAATCATTTTGATCTTCGGATTGGGTAATTCCAGCGATGTTTTCCTGATCATGCGGGCGAAGAATTTGGGATTCTCAACGATGCTGGTTGTGGTCGCCTATGTGCTTTATAACTCCGTCTATGCCCTCCTTTCGACTCCAGCAGGGATCCTCTCCGACAGAATTGGACGAAGAAGGGTCATAATGACTGGTTTCTTCATCTTTGCCGCGGTATACTTCGGTTTCGCCTTCGTGAGGACAAGTATTTACGTTTGGGGACTTTTTGCCATCTACGGATTTTATGTGGCCATGACCGAGGGTGTGAGCAGGGCTTTTGTCTCGGATTTGGTTCCCACTGAAAAAAGGGGTACGGCTTTGGGTATATTCCATACAACCACTGGGCTGGTAACCTTTGCCGCTAGCTTTATCGCCGGTCTCTTGTGGACCTACGTGAGTGTCCCCGCGCCCTTCATTTATGGAGGAATTATGGCCGCCCTTGCTGCTATATTATTCTTTAGACTTTTACCTTAAACTCTGAACCCTAAATGTATTAATCACAGACATTGGTTACACTCTACATGGTTCACCGTTCACGGTTCACAGCTCACAGTAATTATATCAAGATTAAGTTCACATTTTTAGGACGGGGTATCCTGGAGAGTGCATCTTAAGAGAACCGTTAAGCGAGCAAGGCTCGAACAGCAGCGGCAACGGCCCGACCCGAACTTATGGAGGGTGTTCGCCCTTAAGAGAGCAGCGAGTAGGCTCGCAGCAGCTAGCACTCGGAAGGATGCCATCGAACAATATAAGTGTTACCAATGCAAAGCAAGGAAAAGGTCAGATTAACCCTTATAAGCAAATTGGATAAAGGAAATTCCGAGAATTACCAGGAAAATCCCGCTGCCAACCACAATGTATTTAAGTAGAATGTCGCTCAAAAATTTCTTTCCTTTATCGATGGAGTAGCTAACAAAACCGAACCAACCCAAATCCGCGCTGATATGTCCAATCAGAAAAGCCGTGAAGCCAATTATTCCCGCGAACTCTATGCTCTTGTACATGATGGGCATACCTATCGCTGCCCACCATAAAAAGAAGTGGGGATTGGAGACGCTGGTCAGAAATCCCTCAATGGGAAGACCATAAGCGGAGAATTGAGTTTCTCCGACTGGACTCGGTTCTATGTCGAGATGAACACCCCTGGAAACAATCATTAGGTAAAATCCCATCAGCATGAGCATAACTCCACCTATGTAGCCGATGGCGACTCTAACCGATGCCGATTCCAATGCAGCACCTAGACCTAAGAAAAGCAAGATGATTATGATTGTTTCGATCATGAAATGACCCAGTATAATCAAAGGTCCTGCGATATAACCTCGTTTTATGGATTCAGCAATAGTGACCGCAAAAACGGGTCCGGGCACAATAGCCCCTGATAATGCCGCCAGGAATGAGGCAACTATCAATCCCAGAAGTCCCAATACCATCTCTTGGATCGACCCCCGGTATAGCTTTTTATCATAGCTATGGTAGTATGACAAATATATAATAAAGGTAAATCTGTTTAAAGTGAGGGGCAAATATGAGAAGGATCAAATGGATTCTGATTTTAATCATTTTATTGATCCTGCTCAGCTTGGGGAGGATAGCTGGACTTTACACCGACTGGTTATGGTTTAAAGAACTTGGATACGCTTCAGTCTTTTTGAAAATTCTTTCAACCCAAATTCTCCTCGCGTTATTCTCGGGGGCTCTCTTCTTCGCCATCCTTTTCATAAACGCCCTCCTCACCAGGTATCTTTCTCCGAAATATGTAACCATCGAACAGGAATTAATCGAGATCTATAGAGGGGTGTACAGGAGATACTTCAATTTAATCTTACTAGTCATTGCATTATTTTTTAGCGCCATCGCCGCGAGTAGTACTGCAGACCATTGGGATATGGTTTTACGCTATCTCCATCAAGTCCCTTTCAAAATTACCGATCCCATATTCCATCGCGGTGTAGGTTTTTATGTTTTCAACCTGCCCCTTTACCGCTATCTATGGGGATGGTTACTGTGTGCCCTCGTGGCTGCCGTGCTCATTTCGATCTTCGTGTATTGGTTTGAAGGAGCCATTCTCTTAAGGAGAAGGGAGACTCGCCTCTCAAGACTGGTGAGGATCGTGCCCCAGGCTAAAGCGCATCTTTCGGTACTGTGCGGATTAATTTTGGTCGTCATCGCTTGGGGCTACAGGCTGAATATATACGAACTTTTATATTCCCCGCGAGGGGTGGCTTTTGGAGCGAGCTATACCGATATCCACGCTCAGCTTCCAGCCTTGAGACTAATGATCATCATGTCCCTATTCTGCGCTGCTCTTTTCATAATCAATATCTATTACCGTGGTTGGAGGCTCCCCGCCACGGGCATAAGCTTACTCATACTAGCTTCAATCGTAGCCGGTACCATCTATCCTGCCATCATCCAGCAGTATCGGGTTCTGCCCAATGAAATTGCCAGAGAAAAGCCATATATCGTGTTGAACATCAAATATACACGAAAAGCCTACGATTTAAACAAAATAAAGGAGCGGGAATTTCCAGCCACGGAGACTTTGACTTTGGATGATATCCGAAAGAATGAGGCCACGATAAAAAATGTAAGGCTCTGGGATTGGCGCCCCTTAAGGAAAACCTATGGTCAGATACAGGAAATAAGATTGTATTATAATTTCCGAGACGTCGACATCGACCGCTATCACTTGGATGGTGAGTATCGACAAGTTACCCTATCTGCAAGGGAATTGGCACAGGATCAACTTCCCGCGGCTGCAAAAACTTGGATTAACCGGCATTTGGTCTATACCCATGGACATGGTCTGGTCATGAATCCCGTGAATACGGTTACTCCAGAGGGCTTGCCAGAGTTACTCATCAAGGATATCCCACCGAAGTCAAAGGTCAATCTGAAAATCAATCGCCCAGCGATATATTACGGAGAAATAGCCAATGAGTATGTCATAGTGAAAACCAAGGAAAGGGAGTTTGATTATCCCAAGGGCGACAAAAATAAGTGGACCACTTATAGGGGGCGGGGCGGAGTTCCAGTCAGATCGCTCCTCAGAAAGCTCGCCTTCGCTTTGAGATTTGAGAGCGTGAAGATTCTTCTTTCCGATGCAATCACGCCCAGAAGTAGATTCATGTATTATCGCCAAATTACTCAACGTGTAAGGAAAATAGCTCCATTTTTGACTTACGATCCTGATCCATACCTCGTCGTCTCCGAGGATGGCAAGCTCTACTGGATCCTAGATGCCTATACCATTACCGATATGTATCCCTATTCTGAACCCTTTAAGGGTAGAAACCTTGGCAAGGGTAACTACATCCGAAATTCTGTGAAGGTGGTCATTGATGCCTATAATGGAGATACCGTTTTCTATCTCATTGACAAAGAGGATCCACTCATAAATACCTACGCCAAAATTTTTCCCGGTTTATTCATGCCTTTTGAGGCAATGCCCTTTGATTTGAAGAAGCACATTAGATACCCTGAAAAGTTATTCAGAATCCAGGCTCAAATGTACTGCACCTACCATATGCAAGATCCTCAAGTCTTCTACAATAAGGAAGATTTGTGGACTCTTCCAGAGGAGATTTATGAGGAAGGTGAGCAGAAGATAGAGCCATATTATATCATCATGAGATTGCCGGATCATCCAAAGGAAGAATTCATCCTCATGTTACCGTTTACACCCGCGAATCGGGATAACATGATCGCTTGGGTGTGTGCCAAGTGCGACCTACAGGATTATGGGGAGCTTTTAGTGTACAAGTTTCCCAAGGAAAAGCTGATTTACGGACCGATGCAGATCGAGGCACGTATCAATCAGCATCCTGGAATTTCTAGACAATTGACCCTTTGGGGCCAGAGAGGGTCTCGGGTGATTCGAGGTAACTTGCTCGTCATCCCAATTGAACAATCACTCCTCTATATTGAGCCCCTTTATTTGGAGGCGGAGCAAACCGAGCTCCCCGAGCTAAAGAGGGTAATCGTCGCCTTCAGCAATCGCATTGCCATGGAGGAGAACCTCGATACGGCTTTGCGCGCTATATTCGAAGAGAAAAAAGTCCGCGAGCGGATAAAACCTCCCGAAGAGGAAGAATTGCCCATAGCCAAGCTCATCGATGCCGCTGTTGAGCACTTCAATAAGGCTCAAGAGCGACTCAAAGCTGGTGATTGGGCAGGCTTCGGTGAAGAGATCAAGAAACTGGAAAGCTACTTAAATATGCTCAAAGAACGAACGTAATATTGTCACCTCGGAGTCAAACCTATTTTAGAGTTGCATCGAATTGTCAATAGTTTATTGTGTTATGCGAATTTAAGTTTGTTAACATCACGTTTAGGCGAAATGCTCGCTTGCTGCCGGTAGATAAAAGCTGAGCTTTAAAAAGGGAAACTGAAAAAAGCCGGCTGCTCCAATATCAGAGTATTTAGGTTCAACCAAGGAATAGATAAAAGACCAGTCAATGGAATCAAAGATTTGTTTGATAGGATTCGACAAGAAAGCTTTAGAATCCTACTCAAAAGTGGGGGTGAAAGCAAAAATTTTAGTCTAAAACATTGTTTTAGAATTAAACAGCCATTTTATATTTTGGGAGGTGAAAGCATGAAAATACAAATTGCGGGACCTGGTTGCCCCAGGTGTCAACAGAGAAGAATGTAATCGACGCCTGTGCTGAACTGAACCTTGCCGCTGATATCTCACACCTTTATGATGTAAGGGAATATGCAAAGCTCGGTGTAATGATGACACCAGCAGTGATTGTGGATAGCAAGGTTGTGGTATCTGGAAGAGTTCTCACGGTGGAGGAAGTGAAGAAGCTCCTCTCCTCTATTGAGTAATGCATTCATCTTGAATTTGACCACTTCTAATAATTTCCGCTGCTCCACGCCTTGAGGGGGGACTGTCCCCAAAAGATCGCTTATCGTACCAAGATTATTCCAGCAACTATTAGAATGATTCCGACTATCTTCGGGATGGTGAGGGCTTCACCGAGCAGGGATATCCCCAATACTGCTGCAATTAAAGGATATGTTCCGCACACGGGGACGACCCTAGAGCTTTCACCGAGTTTTAGCGCGGCGAAATAAAACACTTGACCCAGAAGTCCAGCCAAGATGCCACCGATGGCTATATAAATCAAGCTTTTCAATTCAACCCTGGGTATTGTCGTTATTTCCTTTGTAAGAATGACGGAGATGATGAGGATTATGGAAATGACAACGCTTCTTACGGTAACAGCAACAAGGGGACTCATCTTCCCTATCCCTACTTTTTCAAAGATGGGAGCGCTACCCCAGCATAAGGCAGCCAAAATCGCAAACCAGAACCACTGCATTTCATTCCCTCCTAATCGAGATAATTCTTGTGATTAGACCAAACAAATTTATTGCGGTAAGCAAAGGATACTAAAATGAGAACAGAATAAAAAGAAAATTCTTCCAAATTTAGCTTAAAAATGAATGCGAGTGTTGATAAACTTAAATTGTAGAGGCGATAAATTTTTATAGGGGTGGTTTTTGTGGTCAAGGCAATCAAAATAACACCAAAAAATACAGAGTTCGTGGTCATATCCTTTGAAGGACCGGATAAATATTATTCTCAAGCAGGAGGTTTGGGGGTGAGGGTCTCCGAGCTCACTCAAGTTTTGGCTTCAAAGGGGTTTACTACCCACGTCATCTTCATCGGAGATCCGAAGAAGCCGGGTGAAGAATGCTTGCAGGAGGGGAGATTGATTCTCCATCGCTGGTCTCAGTGGATAAGTGACTATTACCCGATTGGGGTGTACCAAGGTGAAAGTGAAAAGCTGTACGACTTCAACGACACTGTGCCCACTTTTGTCATGAATGATATCGTTAAGCCCGCGGTGGAAAGAAAAAAATTGGTGGTTATAATGGGAGAGGAATGGCATACCGCCGCTGCGATGATCAACATCAGTGACATCCTTCACTATAATGGTCTCAGGGATAAAGTATTGATGCTTTGGAATGCCAACCACACTATGTCCTTTCATCGGATAGATTGGGGTAGGCTGAACTACACCACAACCATCACCACTGTGAGCAAATATATGAAGCATTGCATGTGGGGTTTAGGTGTAAATCCTATGGTGATATCCAATGGGATTCCCAAAAGAATGCTGGAGGAGCACGATCATGAACTCTATAAAGAATTTCGGACAATTTTCCCTTCCGATTTGGTGCTGTTCAAGATAGGGAGATGGGACCCCGATAAACGCTGGAATATGGCTGTGGAAGCGGTTGCTTGCTTGAAGAGGATCGGTGTTTCCACGACTTTCTTGATTAGAGGAGGTAAGGAAACCTACGAGGGAGAAGTGATGCATAATGCAAAAAAGCTGGGTTTAATGGTCAAGGAAGTTAGGGTCAAAGAGCCAGATATTAAAAATTCCCTTGATGCATTCCGCCGAGCCTTACCCGCTGATATTTTGAATCTCAAGTTTTATCTCTCTGAAGACCTTCTGAGGCTCATCTACCGTGACTCCGATGCAGTCTTGGCCAATAGTGGAAGGGAGCCCTTTGGGCTGGTGGGTTTGGAGGTAATGGCCGCCGGAGGGGTGGCGATAACTGGGTCAACTGGTGAGGATTATGTGACCCCCTTCCAAAATGCCATCGTTTTGGAAACCGATGATCCCCGAGAGTTAGTCCAATATTTGCTCTTCTTAAAGGAACATCCTAATGAGGAGAAAAGGATTAGGAGAGAAGCACGGATAACTGCCAAGCAATACACCTGGGACGAAATCCTCAAAAACCTAATTTACAGGCTAGAGTTCATAGCGTTCACCAAAAATATCCAAATGGGGGAAAATCCCCATGGCCAGTGATCTGGTAGTCTACGTTGTCGTTCATCAGCCTCAAAGGTTGAAGTTGCCTGCTCAACCTATACCTAAGGGAGCTATACCCGATGATATTGAGAGATGTGTTTTCGATTCTGAGCTTAATCGATTTTACTTTGAGAAGGTTTCAAAGACATGTTACCACCCAGCTACCAGCCTGTTTCTTCAGATGGTAGAAAGTGGTTTCAAGATGTCCATCGGTTTTTCCGCTTCCTTCATCAAACAGGCCTTAGCCTGGGGACCAGATGTTTTGGAAGGTTTTAAAAATCTGGTCAAGCATCCCAATGTAGAGTTAGTCTGCGTGGAGCCCTCTCATAGCTTCATTTTTTTCTTCGACGTAGAAAAGTTCATTGATCGGATGAAATGGTGGAGGGGTTATCTTAAGGAGATTTTTGGATTTGAGCCCAAGGTAACCGATACCACCGAGATGTATATCTCAAATGATGTTTATTTTGCTCTTTTACAGGCGGGATTCGAAGGTGCACTAATGGACGGCAGGGAGTGGGTGCTGGAATGGCGTGATCCCACCCACCTTTACACTTATGTGGGGAAGAAACTCAAACTCCTCCCCAGGCATTATGATTTGAGCGACGATGTTGGCTATAGGTTCTCCAATTGGAGATGGGAGGGCTGGCCTCTCAAAGCTGAAACCTATGCCCGCTGGCTTAAAGAGGCAAGGGGAGATTTTGTGCTCATCGGTTGGGATATGGAAACCTTCGGTGAGCATCAAAGGGAAGATTCGGGAATTTTTTGGTTTATGGGATCATTACCTCGAGAACTTGAGTGGAGGAACATCACCTGCCTTACGCCAAGTGAAGCCATAGCAAAGTATGAGGATAAGACCCATGATCTCCCTTTGCCGGAATTCGGTTGCACCTGGGCGGGAAGCGGGGGGATGGAGTTTTTCCTGGGAAACTCCGCACAATTGGCGATATTCAGGCTCATGCAGCACGTCTACAACAAAGCCAAACTCACTGGACATGAGAGGTTGCTGGACATCGCCATGTGGCTTACACAATCGGATAACCTGCACACGATTCAATGGTTTGGGCGTACTGGTGAGGAAGCCGAGGTATCGGCCTACTTCACCCCAAGACGGTGGTGGGAACTCGGTCCGGATAGAATAATTTGGGAGCAACAACAGGTATACAAGAATGTAATTCGGGCCATGGATCATTATCTATAAAAATGTTTTTCAACGGATCACGAATTTGACAATCATTGCATCTCTGGGAGACGTATGATCAGGAGAATTAGTTTTGTTTTGGGACTACATAGCCATCAACCCGTCGGAAACCCCCCCTCGGTAATTGAACTTGCATACCAGCAAGCTTACCTTCCCTTTCTTCAGGTATTGGAGTCTCACCCCAGGATTAAGGCAACTCTGCACTATAGCGGAGTTCTCCTTGAGTGGATTTTACAGACTCATCCCGAGTTACTAGAGATGCTTGGACGATTAATCGATGCAAAGCAGATTGAGATAAAAACTGGGGGTTTCTACGAACCTATCCTACCCATCATCCCAGACGAGGATAAGGTGGCACAGATCAATAAGTTAACCCATTTTATCCAGTCTCATCTCCATTATTCTCCTCGGGGTATGTGGCTTGCCGAGCGAGTTTGGGAACCACATCTTGCAAAGCCCATTTCCGATGCAGGGGTAGAATATGTGGTGGTCGATGACTCTCATTTTAGATACTCCGGTTTGAAGGATGAGGAGATGGTGGGATACTACGTCACCGAGGAGCAAGGAGCTGCCCTCAAGGTTTTTCCCTCGAGCATGAAGCTCAGATATCTCATCCCCTTTAAAGAGCCCAAGCGAATAATCGATTATTTGCATAGCCTGGCTACGGATAGAGGTGACAGAATAGCCATAATTGATGACGATGGAGAGAAGTTTGGAGCTTGGCCAGAAACCTACAAGACCGTCTACCGAGAGGGCTGGCTAGAAAATTTCTTCAATCTGCTTGAAGAAAATTCGGATTGGATCGATGTCCTTACTTTCGCTGAATGCCTTGACAAATTTGATCCTCGTGGAAGGATATACCTAACCACCGCATCCTATACAGAGTTAATGGAGTGGGCTCTCCCCACCCCCATGGCTCTGGAATATGAGAGAATTGTGAGGGAATTAAGTGAGTCGCAGACCTTACAGCGATATTCTCCTTTTCTAAGAGGGACGCTTTGGAGGAATTTCTTGGTAAAGTACCCCGAGAGCAATAACATGCATAAAAAGATGCTTTATGTGAGCCAAAAGGTTCACCGGACCAATGACCCCAAAGCCCTGGAGGAGCTATGGCGAGGTCAGTGCAATGATGCTTATTGGCACGGCGTTTTCGGCGGTCTTTATCTTCCCCACCTTAGATCCGCCATCTACGAGCATTTGATCAGTGCGGAGGCGTTGGAGGATGAGCGATTGCATGGCAGCAAAGCTTGGGCAGAGGTTAAATTACTCGATTTCGATAAGGATGGGCTAGATGAGGTGCTTGTGGAGACATCGAGGTTGAATCTATATTTTGATCCCGCGGAAGGAGGGACCCTCTTTGAGCTGGACTACAAACCGAAACTAGTAAATTTATTGAATACGCTGGCCAGAAGACCAGAACCCTATCATGAAAAGATCCTCCAACCGCAGGAGCAAAAGGAAATACAAGGCTCTAAAGCGAAAACCATCCATGAGCTCATTCGGGTGGGTAAAGAGGATTTGAGACCTTATTTGCATTACGACCGGTATAGGCGTCTCTCTTTAATAGATCATTTTTTGTCTCCGGATGCGAATTTAAGCTCTTTTAAAGAATGCGATTATGAAGAACAGGGTGATTTCGTGGATCAACCCTATGAAGCTCAAGTGATTGGCTCCGATCCCCCTGTAATTTTGCTCAAGCGGAGGGGAATCATATTTAAGCGATCCTTAAGGCTACCCCTTCAGGTTCAAAAGAGGATAGAGATTCCCAAAGAACATTCCAGATTCACCATCGATTATGAGATTAAAAATCCTGCTACTCGCCGAAGCTCGGATATCTGGTTTGGAGTAGAATTTAATTTTTCCATGCCCGGAGGTTGCGAGCATGCTTATTATCACATTCCTGGGAAAAAATTGCCCGATAATAAGTTGAGTAGTATGGGAGAAAGTTCGGGAACTTCGACGGTGGGCATTCGGGATGAGTGTAAGAAGCTCAACATCACTCTCATGTTTGACAAAGATGCCTTCTTATGGAGATTTCCCATCGAGACGGTATCCCAATCGGAAGAGGGCTTTGAGAGAACTTATCAGAGCTCTGTGTTGATGCCTAGCTGGAAATTTATCCTGGAATCACAAGAAAGTTGGAAAGTTAGAATCATTCACGAGATTGAAGAGGCAAGGTGTCATGGGTAAACTTCTAAATGTAGCCTTTGTTTGGCATATGCATCAGCCTTATTATGGGAATGACTCCTACACCTTCCCTTGGGTTCGAATGCATGCTATAAAAGACTACGCCGACATGGTTGCCATCCTCAAAGGTTATCCCCATCTTCACCTAACTTTCAATCTCACCCCTTGCCTTCTCAGGCAAATTCAAGACCATGGTCAGGGTGATGTCGAAGACGTGTATTGGCAAATGACCATGAAACGGGCGGATGCACTCACCCCTTCCGAAAAACTCTTCATCGTCAAGCGGTTCTGCAATCCCATTTGGTATAAAAGAATCTCCCCTTATCCTCGATACCTTGACCTCTGTAAAAGGATTGAGTTTCTAACAACTTTATCCCCCACAGCTGCTATCGAAATTCTTACCCAGCAGGATATGCTCGATCTGCAGATTTGGTTCAACTTATCCTGGTTTGATCCTTTCTGGATCGAGACCGATGAAAAATTGCAATCTTTAGTGAATAAGGGGAGGAATTTTAAAGAGGAAGACAAAATGGTCATAGCTCAAAAGCAAAAGGAGATAATTAAGAGGATCATTTCCTTGTATAAGGAAGCGCGGGAAAGAGGTCAGATTGAGGTTACAACCTCTCCTTACTATCATCCCATCCTTCCTCTTTTGAACAATATCAACATCGCAAGACTTGCCATGCCACAAATAGTGTTTCCCATGAGGCAATTTGCTTTTCCAGAGGATGTAAAGGAACAGATAAAGATGGGTATAGATTGCTACCAAAACCACTTTGGCGAGTTACCTCGAGGACTTTGGCCTCCGGAATTGGCTGTGGGAGAGGATATCCTTTCAATGGTGGGGGGATCCGATATATCCTGGCTGATCAGCGATGAAGGCATTTTAGCCAAATCGCTTGGGATCGAGATCTCTCGTCATGGTATAGGTCATGTAAACGAACCCAAAGTGCTTTACCGAGCCTATCGCATAGAGAGAAAAGGGTTCTCTCTCGCAATCGTATTTCGCGATCGGGTTTTGTCTGATTTGATAAGTTTCACTTATTCTTCGTGGTCTCCCGAGGATGCGGCAACAGATTTAGTGAGGAGGTTAAATCATGTCCAGACTGCCTTGGGAGATAAGAGCAGTGAGCATTTAGTAACCATCGCCTTGGATGGTGAAAATTGTTGGGAATTTTATGAAAATGATGGTCATCAGTTTTTGCATACTCTTTACGGATTGCTGGAGAAAAGCCAAACCCTACGAACGGTGACCATCAGTGAATATTTGGCAGAAAATCCTCCGAAAGAGGAACTTTCCTGGCTTTATACCGGTTCTTGGATAGGTGCTAACCTGCGTGATTGGATTGGAGACCCCACGCAAGCCAAAGCATGGGATATTCTATCGGAAACCCGATCTTTTTTATCTCGGTTCAAGGAGCATCGAAGTAAGAAATGTG
Organism: Actinomycetota bacterium; assembly: GCA_030018275.1. Taxonomy (NCBI): domain Bacteria; kingdom Bacillati; phylum Actinomycetota; species Actinomycetota bacterium. The sequence goes on from JASEGB010000003.1 coordinate 29,979, forward strand.
AGGAAACATGGAAAATGTCGTTAAACGAGGTATATATAGCGGAGGGTAGCGATTGGTTCTGGTGGTTCAGTGACCTTCATCGGTCCGAATTCAATGACATTTGGGATAGCCAGTTTCGCCAGCATCTTCGCCGAGTTTACAAACTATTGGATAAGCCCGTCCCTCACGATCTTTTCCGTCCAATTCGAGAAAAACCGTCACTGTCTCCTGTGGTTTATCCCCTGGGAAGTATCTGTCCCGAAATCGATGGGAAGGTCACAGATAATGAATGGATTCTCGCAGGATATTACGATTTTTCCACGTTAATGGGCACTCAATCTTGGACGGAGAAGGTCATCGAGAGGATTTACTACGGCTGGGATTACGAGAATCTATACTTACGAATGGATACACATTTTAGCCCTGACGAATTTGAGATAAGTAATATCTGGTTTGAGCTCTATTTTTCCCATCCAAGAAAGGAACCCCTGAACTCCTCCTGTCCTTATTGGGGTCTTCATTCCAACACGGGTGAGCTGGGTTTCGGTCTGGCTTATCGAATGGAATTAAAATTTAGTCCAAATGGAATCGTTGCCTTTCTTTCCTCGGCCAGGGGAGAGAATAAATGGGAAGGAAAAAGAGAGTTAAAAGACGTAGCTAAGGGCGAATGCATTGAACTAAAGATTCCCTTTTCCGATTTGGAATTAAAATCGGGCGATAGACTCGATTTTGCTTTAATTTTGATAAAAGAAGGAATTGAGTTAGAAAGGGCACCAAAAGAGGGTACGATCTCGATCGCGGTTCCCTAATCAAAAGTTCAAGGCAATCTGTGTTTCGGTATGGGGGTGGAGATGATGACCGATAAATTGAAAATTCTCATGATCGCCGCTGAGGCTGTTCCCTTCGTTAAGATTGGGGGGCTCGCGGACGTGGTTGGGTCGTTACCGAAAGCTTTGAGGAAGCTGGGGCACGACGTGAGAATCTGTATTCCGGGCTATGCCTTTATTGACCGTGCTAAATTTCGGTTTAAGAGGACTGCTGAGATATTGGTTCCCATGGGTGATGACCATCACGAGCCTGCGTTGATCGAAGAGGCTCTCCACGAAGGCAATATCCCAGTTTATGCTATTGGAAATACTAGATATTTCGGCAGGGAGAGGGTATATGGGTACTCCGATGATGATGAAAGATTCCTCTTTTTTAGCAGGGCGGTTTTGGAGATGCTCAAAAAGTCCGAGTGGTGCTCCGATGTCTTACATTGCAATGATTGGCATACGGGGGTCATACCCAATTACCTAAAGACCATTTATGAGAATGATCCCTTTTTTAAGCATGCTGCAACGGTTTTCACCATCCACAATTTGGCCTATCAAGGTGCATGTGGACCTGGCACTTGGAGGAAAGGGGAATTGGAGGGATACGATTCTAAATATACCGAAATTGCGGAATTTTCCAGTTTCATGAGCAGAGGGATCTTCTTTTCAGATGTGGTAAACACCGTTAGTGAGAAATACGCGCTGGAAATCCAAACTCCTGAATATGGAGAGGGACTTGACTTATTATTCCGTAAGAGGCGGGAAAGGCTCTTTGGAATATTGAATGGTCTCGATTATGAGGACTATGATCCAGCTACTGACAAGCGAATTCCCGTTAACTATGATGCTACAGCCATCGAGAAGAAGAAAGCAAACAAGTTGGCATTGCAAAAGGAGTGTAATTTACCGGTTAATTCCAGAATGCCACTCATGGGCATAGTCTCTCGCTTAGTGAGTCAGAAGGGACTAGACCTGGTCGCTAACGCCATTCATGGCATCCTGCTACACGATCTTCAGCTTGTATTTTTGGGGACCGGGGACGAATATTTTGAGCGTCTCTTTAGAGGAATTGCCCAAAAATTTCCCACAAAGATTTGTGTTAATATTTCTTTTGATCCCGATCTGGCACGAAGGATTTACGCTGGCAGTGATATGCTTTTGATGCCTTCTCAATTCGAACCCTGTGGCTTGAGCCAACTTATCGCCATGCGCTATGGCACGGTTCCGGTGGTGAGAGCCACAGGAGGCTTGGCTGATACGGTTAAGGATTTCAACCCGTCTACCGGTAAAGGGAATGGTTTTGTCTTTGAACTCTACAACCATTGGGTACTATTTTCGACCATCGTTAGAGCCGTTGAGACTTTCAAACACAAAGCTATTTGGTCTGAGTTGATTAAACGGGGTATGAGTGCCGATCACTCCTGGATGAGCTCAGCGAGAAACTATGTACAATTGTATAAAAAAGCTTTAGAGTTCAGAAGGAAGAGTTGACACTTTGTTGCTGGTTTGGATATAATTACCTGTAACTTTAGCTTTCTAAAGGCTGTGAAGGGGAGTAGTAGATTTAGCATTTGTCACAGCGAACCGGGATTGGTGAAAGCCGGGACAGTTTGCCGAATTGAATGTCGCCCTGGAGCTATCAAGCCCAAAAGAGTGGAAGGGATGTAACTTTTAGTAGGTTTGATCGGTTAGCAGCCGTTACAATGCTATGAGTGCCTCCGTTTAGGAGGAATTTGGGTGGTACCGCGGAAGAAGAACTCTACGAGTTGTAGACCTCTCGTCCCTTGGATGAGGGGTTTTATTGTATGGTCACCAGACGCAAGATGCAGGTTGCATATTATAGATATTTTGACGACTTCTGGAAATATCAAGGAAGTCAATGCAAGGGAGGAAGGATCATGAATTTGAGAAGCGATGTCATGAAAAAGGGGCTAAGCAAAGCTCCCCATCGATCGTTACTTAAAGCAGCTGGATTGAGCGATGAGGAGATAAATCGGCCCTTAATCGGTATCGTCAACTCAGCTAATGAAATCATCCCGGGCCATATTCATCTTGATAAGATCGCTCAGGCTGTGAAAGCGGGGGTGCGCATCGCCGGCGGGACTCCCCTTGAATTTTGTACCATTGGTATCTGCGATGGTATCGCCATGAATCATCCGGGTATGAAATATTCTTTGCCCAGCCGTGAGGTGATTGCCGATTCCATAGAGCTCATAGTGGAAGCGCATCGCTTTGATGCCCTGGTCATGATCCCCAACTGCGACAAAATAGTTCCGGGGATGCTCATGGCGGCGATGAGGATAAACATCCCAACCATCTTCATTAGCGGTGGTCCCATGCTCACGGGGCGATACAAGCGTCGGGATATCGATTTGATCTCCGTTTTTGAAGCCGTTGGCGCCGTTGAAGCTGGTAAAATGAGTCAGGAAGAGCTGGCTAGAATTGAGGATTATGCCTGTCCCAGTTGTGGTTCCTGCTCAGGGATGTTTACCGCGAATACCATGAATTGTTTGACCGAGGCTTTGGGTATGGCTTTACCGGGCAATGGCACTATTCCCGCCGTTTACTCCGAAAGGATTAGATTGGCGAAAAGGGCTGGGATGCAGATAATGGAGCTTTTACAGAGGGATATAAAACCCCGCGACATCATGACGCTTGCGGCTTTTGAGAACGCATTGGCTGTGGATATGGCCCTTGGTGGTTCAACGAATACGGTGCTTCACCTTCCGGCCATCGCATGTGAGGGAGGAATAAATCTCGATTTGGATATCGTTGATAAGATCAGCAACAGTGCTCCCAATCTTTGTCAGATAAGTCCGGCGAGCACTACCCACATTTATGAATTAAATGAAGCCGGTGGGATACCAGCGCTTATGGCCGAACTAGCCAGGGCGAATTTGATACATACCGGTACGATTACGGTGACGGGTAAAACCATTGGAGAAAATATCAAGGATGTTGAAAATCTTAACCCCGAAGTCATAAGACCCATAACCAATCCCTACTCAACGACGGGGGGTCTGGCAATCTTAAGCGGAAATTTGGCTCCCGAAGGAGCGGTGGTCAAACAATCGGCAGTTTTGCCGGAGATGCTTCGGCATTCCGGTCCCGCCAGGGTCTTTGATTCTGAGGAACAAGCCGTTGAGGCAATCATGGGAGGCAAAATAAATAAGGGAGACGTTATCGTCATTCGTTACGAAGGACCGAAGGGTGGTCCGGGAATGAGGGAGATGCTCACTCCCACCTCGGCGGTCGTGGGCATGGGGCTGGATAGGGATGTAGCCCTAATTACTGATGGGCGCTTTTCGGGGGGCACGAGAGGTGCAGCAATTGGACACGTTTCTCCCGAAGCCCAAGAGGGCGGACCCATCGCCATCATACGAGAGGGGGATTTAATCGAAATAGATATCCACGGAAGAAAATTGAATTTAAAATTGGATCAAAGCGAAATGGATAGGAGGATGAAAGAGTGGTCACCTCCTCCTCTTAAAGTCAAGGAAGGATATTTGGCTTTATACGCAAAATTGGTATCATCTGCTTCTGAAGGAGCAATAATTAAGAGGAGTTGATAGTCTCTTAGTCGGGAGTTAGGAGTCAATCCCCCATCCCAAAAAATATGAGCTTAATCTAGAATATAATTACCGTGAATGGTGAACGGTGAACCAGGTAAGAGTGTAACCAATGTCTGCGATTAATACAGTTGGGAGTTAAGGTATTAGATTTTTCACTACCGACTAATCACTACCGACTATCAACTAAGCCGAAGGCTTGAAAGGGGTGGTAAGGTGAAGCTAACGGGAGCCCAAGCAATAGTGAAGAGTTTGGAAAAGGAGGGGGTAGAGGTCATCTTCGGAATTCCGGGGGGAGCCACGCTTCCCATCTACGATGCCCTTCGGGAATCGAAGATAAAACACATTTTGATGAGGCATGAACAAGTCGCAGCGCATGCTTCTGATGGATATGCGAGGGCGACGGGGAAGGTCGGAGTATGCATGGCTACCTCCGGACCGGGAGCGACCAATCTAGTTACCGGCATAGCTAATGCATATATGGATTCGATACCAATCGTGGCCATCACCGGTCAGGTTCCCACACCCGTAATCGGCACCGATGCTTTCCAGGAAGCTGACATCACTGGAATCACCCTTCCCATAGTCAAGCACAGCTATTTAGTGAAGGATGCCAATGAACTACCGAGGGTGATAAAGGAGGCATTTTATATAGCTTCCACCGGGCGACCGGGACCGGTGCTTATCGATGTTCCCAGGGATGTATCTCAAGTTGTCATAAATTATAAATATCCCGAGAGCGTTGATTTATCCGGCTATAAACCCACTTATAGAGGACACGCCAAGCAAATAAGATTAGCGGCGAAAGCCATTATTGAGGCCCAGCGCCCAATCATCTATGCTGGAGGGGGAGTCATCACTTCCGGAGCCTCCGAGGAATTGAAGAAACTCGCTGAGCTGACCCAAATTCATGTGACCACCACGTTGATGGGGAAGGGTGCTTTCCCTGAAACACATCCCCTTTCTCTGGGAATGTTGGGGATGCACGGCACCCGTTATGCCAATTATGCCATGTGCGAAACCGATCTCATCATCGCTGTGGGCGCCCGTTTCGACGACAGGGTGACGGGCAAACTCTCCACTTTCGCTCCCAAAGCAAAGATAATCCACATCGATATAGATCCGGCTGAGATAGGAAAGAATGTGACCACTCATATTCCCATCGTGGGCGATGCCCGATTCATCCTTCATGATCTCATCGCCATCCTCGAGAAACTCTTAGCGGGGGAAAAGATGCAGAATAGGGTGGCATGGAACGAGCAAGTAGAAGAATGGAGGAAGAAATATCCCCTTACTTACAGCAAAGAAGGTGGTTTGAAACCGGAATTCATCGTAGAGCAAATTTATGATCTAACGAAGGATAAAGAGACCATAATAACCACTGGAGTGGGGCAGAACCAAATGTGGGCTGCTCAATATTATAAGGTCACTAAACCCCGGACGTTTCTTTCATCGGGAGGTTTGGGAACCATGGGATTTGGTATGCCCGCGGCAATTGGTGCCCAATTCGGTCGCCCCGATGCCATAGTTATAGATATCGATGGGGATGGTAGTCTGCAAATGGTCTCGCAGGATATTGCAACGGCGGTTATAAATAAGTTGCCCATCAACATCGTCATCATGAACAACGGCTATCTGGGGATGGTCAGACAGTGGCAGCAGCTTTTTTATGAACATCGGTATTACGCTGTCGATTTGATGCCCGGAATTCCGGATTTTGTAAAGCTTGCTGAGGCTTATGGAGCCAAGGGTATGAGGATAACCAAACCGGAGAAGGTAAGACCAGCCTTAGAGGAGGCAATCGCCTCCCCCATGACTGTGATAATAGATTGCTGGATAGAGAGGGAGGAGAATGTATTTCCCATGGTTGCCCCAGGAGCACCCCTTAGCCAGATGATCGGAGGTGAGGGAGAGTGAGACATACCCTATCCGTATTGGTTGAAAATAAACCAGGGGTTTTAGCCAGGGTGTCGAGTCTCTTTAGACGCAGAGGCTTTAATATCCACAGCCTGGCTGTGGGACCCACTGAAAATCTTGAGGTCTCCAGGATGACCATAGTAGTCGATGTCGAGGAGCGCCCCTTGGAGCAAGTGACTAAGCAGCTTCATAAGCTGGTGAATGTGATCAAGATAAGCGATCTCGATCCAAAAGAGTCCGTGGAGAGGGAGTTGGTTTTGATTAAAGTCAACGCCACCGCGGAGGTTAGACCGGAGATCATCGAGATAGTGGATATATTCAGAGCCAAGATAGTGGATGTCAGTCAGACGACTCTTACCATAGAGGTCACGGGAACGGGGGATAAGATCGAGGCGATTGAGGATTTACTTCGACCCTATGGCATAAGAGAGTTGGTTCGCACGGGTAAGGTTGCCTTGCCCAGGGGAGCTAAGGTGGGAGGATAAGTAACAAGGAAAGGAGGTCAAATGGCTAAGATCTACTATGACAAAGATGCCGATTTAGATGTACTTAAGGGCAAGAAGATTGCAATTATCGGCTTTGGTAGTCAAGGACACGCCCATGCCCTCAACTTAAATAATAGCGGTCTGGATGTCATCGTTGGTTTACGCAAAGGGGGCAAATCGTGGCGGAAAGCTCAAGAGAGTGGCCTAAATGTGATGACAATAGCCGATGCTGTAAAATCATCGGATCTTGTAGCCATGCTCACCCCGGATCAAACCCATAGGGATATTTATTATAGCCAAATCCAACCCAACTTGAATAATGGCAATGCGATCCTTTTTGCTCACGGATTTAATATTCACTTCCATCAAATTATCCCCGAACCGAATACGGATGTGATAATGGTTGCTCCAAAGGGACCTGGTCATCTTGTGCGGAGGACTTATCAGGAAGGCACCGGAGTCCCAGCTTTATTAGCTGTTTATCAAGATTATACTGGTAACGCCAAGGAGATAGGATTAGCTTATGCAAAGGGTTTGGGAGCCACTCGAGCCGGAGTCATCGAGACAACCTTCAAGGAGGAAACCGAGACCGACCTATTTGGCGAGCAATGTGTCCTCTGTGGAGGAACAGCGGAACTGATAAAGGCCGGTTTCGACACCCTAGTTGAAGCGGGTTATCAGCCGGAGATAGCCTATTTCGAATGTTTGCACGAGCTCAAACTTATAGTAGACTTAATATACGAAAGTGGCATCAGCGGAATGAGATACTCCGTCAGCGATACCGCGGAATACGGTGATCTTACCCGAGGTAAGAGGATCATAAGCGAGCAAACACGGGATGAGATGCGAAGAATTCTTAGGGAGATTCAATCCGGGGAATTTGCCAAGGAATGGATTTTGGAAAATCAAGCGGGACGCCCCGTTTTTAACGCACTACGAAAGCGCGAGGCTGAGCACTTGATAGAAAGGATAGGAAAAGAGCTTCGGTCCATGATGAGTTGGATCAAAAAATAGTTGCCAGATTTCTGGACCCAGATCCCAGTCGAAATATCTCAAAGATTTTCACCGGCATCTGGTGACTGGAATCTGGGAATTTTGTAAATTGGTTTGTGATTAAAGGCTCAAAATAATAGTATGCACATGAGTCATTTTCAAATGCAAAGTGCTCAAGGGCCGCCCTTGAGCTTCGGGTGCATCGGGTTGCTCGAATTGCGCTCGCGACGCCGTTGCTCACATTTGCTCTGTAAGCGGCTCTTGGCAGCAAGTTTATAGCTTATGACCTAACTATAATTGGGAGGTAGAGTATGAAAAAGGAATATTTAATGACACCGGGACCCACTCCTGTGCCAACCGATGTGCTTCTCGCTCAAGCGAGATGCATGATACACCATCGCACGCCTCTTTTTACGGAAACTCTGCTTTCTTTGATAGGGGACCTTAAATATATCTTTCAAACGAAAAACGACGTACTCATCTTCGCCTCTTCAGGTACGGGAGCCATGGAATCAGCAGTTGTCAATCTATTTTCTCCGGGCGATAAGGTTATCGCCGCAAGCAACGGTAAGTTTGGGGATAGATTTATAAAACTTGCCGAGGTCTATGGTCTCAACGTTGCAAAACTCGAGTACGAATGGAACAAGGTGGTAAATCCAGATGATATTGCAAACCTGCTTGAAAAGGACAAGAATATAAAAGGTATACTGGTGGTCCAAAGTGAGACCTCCACGGGAATCCTCAATGATATTAAGACTATAGGAGAGATCGTTGAAGACCATCCGGCCGTTTTGGTGGTGGATTCCATAACTGGAATAGGCGCCGTGGAGTGCAAAACCGATGAGTGGCACCTGGATGTGGTCATGACCGGGTCTCAAAAGGGTTTGATGCTCCCACCTGGTTTAGCCTGCGTGAGCGTAAGCGATAAGGCTTGGGAGGCGGTTGAAAGGTCTACTTTGCCGAAGTTTTATTTTAGTTATAAGAAGTATCGCGATGCATTGGGTAGATCCTCCCCTCAAACTCCCTTTACCCCCCCAATTTCACTGATGATGGCATTGAGGGAGGCTTTAAGGCTGATCAGGGAAGAAGGGTTGGAAAACGTTATTAGGCGCCACGCCATTTTGGCTGAGGCTGTCCGCCAGGGAGTCCAAGCTTTGGGTTTGGAGCTTTTTGCTCCCCCTGGAGGGAGAGGAAATGCGGTGACACCCGTTAAGGTCCCCCAGGGGATAGATGGAACGAAAATTGTAAAAATCATGCGTGATAAATATGGAATTACCATAGCCGGTGGTCAAGAGCACCTGAAGGGAAAGATTTTCAGAATTGGTCATCTGGGCTATTTTGATAGGTTTGACATCATCACCACCCTATCGGGTTTGGAGAGCACTCTCTCCGAGTTGGGTTACCCCCTCGAATTTGGAACCGCGATTAAGGCGGCGGAGGAAGTATTCAGGGAAAATCCACTCTAATGATAAATGGGTGAATGGGTGAATGGGAAACAATAACCCAATAACCCAGTAACTTAGTAACCCAATAACCGAGGTTGGAGGGAAGATAAATGAAAGTCTTAATCACGGAAAAGATCGCAGAAAATGGGATCGAACAGCTAAAGGCAGCAGGCTTCGATGTTGATGTTAAACTAAATATAGCCCCAGAGGAGCTCAAGGAATGCATCAAAGATTATGATGCCCTGATAGTTCGAAGTGGAACCAAGGTCACCGAGGAAGTTATATCTAACGCCAAGAACCTCAAAATAATCGGCAGAGCGGGTATTGGAGTCGATAATATCGATGTTAATGCCGCTACAAAGGGGGGAATAATTGTAGCCAATGCTCCTCAGAGCAATATCATTTCCGCGGCGGAGCATACCATTGCCTTGCTCTTTGCCCAGTGCAGAAATATTCCATCGGCTCATGTCCATTTGAAATCGGGAAAGTGGGAAAGATCCAAATTCCAGGGTGTTGAGGTGTGTGATAAGACATTGGGCATCGTAGGTTTGGGACGCATTGGTACATTGGTGGCTACTAGAGCACACGGTTTGGGGATGAAGGTAATCGCCTATGACCCATACGTTTCCGAGGAGCGCTTTGAGCAGTTGGGTGTGGAGCGAGCGGAAAAGCTCGAGGATTTATTGAAGGTTTCCGACTTTATATCCGTTCATGTCCCCAAGACCAAGGAGACAACGGATATGTTTGGAGAGAAGGAATTCACGCTGATGAAAGAGGGCGTACGCATAGTGAACACTGCTCGAGGAGGTATCTTCCAAGAAAAAGCCCTCATAAAGGCCCTTAAGGGGGGGAAAGTCGCCAGTGTGGCGGTCGATGTTTTCGAGAAAGAACCCTGTACTTCGAGCCCTTTGTTTGAATTTGAGCAGGTCGTGGTGACTCCCCATCTTGGCGCTTCGACTCAGGAAGCTCAGGATAAAGCGGGAATCATGATCGCTGAGCAAATAATCGCCGCCCTCAAGGGTGGAGTGGTCACGAATGCGGTAAACATCCCAGTGGTCCCGACGGAGGTAGCTGAAGCGCTGAAACCATTTCTGCCTCTCGCGGAGCAGTTGGGCAACCTCTATATTCATTTAGCGAAGGGGAAGTTGGGTCATCTGGAGGCCGAATACTCCGGAGAAATTGCCCAGTGCGATACGAGACTCCTCACCAATTCCATACTCAAGGGTTTATTCGCTTCCGTGGTTGAGGAACCCATAACCTTGGTCAATGCACCAGTTATTGCTAAGGAAAGGGGAGTAAGGATAAAGGAGAGCAAGAGCACCATCTCCAGGGATTATATCAACCTCATCACTCTTAGGGGCAGGGATGCCCAGGGAGAATTATCCGTTGCCGGCACGGTCATAGGCAAAAAGGATGAACCTCGTTTTGTGGGTATTTACGAGTATGAAATAGATATAATACCCTCAAAGTATATGTTGTTTGTGAAGTACATCGACCGCCCAGGGATGATCGGTGCCGTGGGTTCTAGCATGGGGCGAGCGAATATTAATATTGCCAGCATGCAGGTGGGGCGGAAGAGGATCCGAGGCGAAGCGGTTATGGGACTCAACTTGGACGATCCCGTACCCGATCACGTGGTGGAGCAAATCAGGCAAATTCCTGGGATTTCCGATGTATGGTTCATCGTTTTGGAGGGAGCGCAGGAAAAAATTGGCATCATTGAATAAACCCGTTAACAGGTAAATAGGTCACCCAACAACCAAATAAGTATGGAAGGGATTTTCATGAAGAAACGAGTTTATATTTTCGACACAACTTTAAGGGACGGGGAACAATCTCCGGGCATCAGTCTCAATGTCAGGGAGAAAGTGGAAATAGCCGAACAACTAGCTAGGCTGGGAGTGGATGTAATTGAGGCTGGTTTTCCCATCACCTCTGTGGGAGACTTTGAGGCGGTGAAGGCTATCGCTAAGAAGGTCAAGGGACCCGTCATTTGTGCGCTCGCCCGAGCTGTCAGTGAGGATATCGATCGGGCTTGGGAAGCCGTTAAATGCGCTGAAAGGCCCCGCATCCATACTTTCATTGCCACTTCGGATATCCACATCGAGCGCAAGCTCAGAAGAACCCGCGAGGAAGTACTTCAGATGACCGAGGAAGCCGTGAAGCGAGCCAAGAGGTATACCCCGGATGTGGAATTTTCTCCGGAGGATGCCACGCGCTCCGAATTCGAATATCTGTGTAAGGTCATAGAGGTGGCTTTGGAAAGTGGAGCCACTGTGATAAATATCCCCGATACCGTGGGTTATGCTCTCCCTGAGGAATTTGGCAAGCTCATTCGGAATTTGAGAAAGTCCGTTCCAGGTCTCGGTGAGGTCATTTTGAGCGTTCATTGCCATAATGATCTGGGCTTGGCTGTAGCCAATTCCCTAGAAGCGGTCATAAACGGTGCCAATCAGGTTGAATGTACGATCAATGGTCTTGGGGAGAGAGCGGGTAATGCCTCCCTTGAGGAGATAGTAATGATTTTGGATACCCGCTACCGCTCTCTGGGCAAAAGAACAAACATCAATACAGAGGAAATAATGAGAACTAGCAGGTTGGTGAGTTCTCTCACCGGCTATCACGTTCAATATAATAAGGCCATCGTGGGAGCCAACGCTTTTGCCCATTCTTCGGGAATCCACACTGATGGGATGCTCAAGGATAGAACCACTTACGAAATTATTGATCCTCGGAAGATAGGTCTTGCGGCGAGCAGATTGGTATTGGGAAAAACTTCGGGACGGCACGGTTTCAGAAAACGCCTTGAGGAGTTGGGTTACACCTTAAGCGATGAAGAATTCGAAAGGGCCTTCAACCGATTCAAAGATTTAGCGGACAAGAAAGCTCAGATCACCGATGATGATCTTGAAGCCATAGTAGCCGATGAGATATATACCGGCATTGAAGCCTATCGTCTGAATTATCTTGAGGTCACAAGCGGCACAGGAGTGACGCCAAAGGCAACCGTCAAACTCGTCAGAAATAGCCAAGTCTTTGAGGAATCAGCCAGGGGAGATGGTCCAGTCGATGCAGCGTTTAAGGCCATCGATAAAATCATTGGTTTAAAGAATAAGCTCTTGAACTTTTCCATCAGTGCCGTCACAGGGGAGAAAGAGGCTCTGGGGGAGACAAATTTACGATTGGAAGTTGAAGGGCGAATAGTATTTGGTAGGGGTGTAAGCACCGATATTATAGAAGCGAGCGTCAGAGCATATCTTAACGCATTGAACAAGATACTCACTAAATGAAGTGGTAATATGGGGATGACCATAACCGAAAAAATTTTGGCGGTTCATGCTAGCAAACGCGAGGTAAGTCCGGGTGAGCTAATTAATGTAAAATTGGATGTAGTTTTGGGAAATGATGTCACCACACCCTTAGCCATTGAGGGATTTAAAAAAATTGGGGTATCCAAGGTTTTCGATCCAAATAAGGTGGTGCTCGTTCCGGATCATTATACTCCTAACAGGGATATAAAAGCGGCAGAGCAATGTAAAATCTTACGAAATTTTGCCCACGAACAGGGTTTAACCCATTATTACGAAGTCGGCCGGATGGGCATAGAACATGCTCTCCTCCCGGAAGAGGGATTGGTTCTTCCAGGAGAGGTGATCATTGGAGCGGATTCTCACACATGTACCTATGGTGCCCTGGGTGCTTTCGCCACGGGTGTGGGGAGCACCGATATGGCTGCGGGAATGGCTCTGGGAGAGCTTTGGTTTAAAGTTTCCCCCACCATTAAATTCGTTTATTACGGAAAGCTTAATGATTGGGTTACTGGCAAAGATCTCATTCTTTATACCATAGGAAGAATAGGTGTAGATGGAGCTCTCTATAGGACCCTGGAGTTTTGTGGAGAGGTCATCAGTAATCTATCCATGGATAGCAGATTCACGATGGCGAATATGGCCATTGAAGCCGGAGCCAAAAGTGGAATCATTGAACCAGACCAGATAACTTTGGATTATGTAAACCCCAGAGCACGGCGCCCTTTTACGGTTTATAAAAGCGACGAAGATGCAAATTACGAGAGAACATTTGAATTCGATGTCTCACGGATAGAGCCCCAAGTTGCTTTCCCTCATCTACCATCAAATGTGAAGCCCATAAGTGAGGTAGGAGATGTACCCATTGATCAAGTTGTCATCGGTTCCTGTACCAACGGTCGTCTTGAAGATCTCCGAATCGCGGCTCGGATTTTAAGGGGACGAGAGGTCTATCCAAAAGTTCGCTTGATTATAATCCCTGCCACTCAAGGAATATATGCACAGGCTATACGGGAAGGCTTGATTGAGGTATTCATAAGTGCTGGAGCAGCTGTGAGCACCCCTACTTGCGGTCCCTGTTTGGGGGGACATATGGGAGTCCTTGCCGAGGGGGAAAGGGCTTTAGCAACCACCAATCGGAATTTCGTTGGTCGGATGGGACATCCAAAGAGTGAAGTTTATCTGTGTGGACCGGCAGTGGCTGCTGCCTCTGCAGTGCTTGGGAAAATTGCAGGTCCCAACGATTTGTAAAGGAATGACTGGTCCCTTATCCCTTTGGAGGTATAAGTGATTTACCAGGGCAAGGCGCATAAATATGGGAGAGATATAAATACGGATGTCATAATCCCGGCCAGATATCTAACGACATTTGATCTTCAGGAGCTGGGCAAGCACTGTATGGAGAATTTGGATCCGAGTTTTATCTTTAAAATAGAAAAGGGAGATATTCTCGTGGCTGAGGAGAATTTCGGTTGTGGATCCTCAAGGGAACACGCTCCCCTTGCCATCAAAGCAGCTGGTATTTCCTGTATCATAGCTAAATCCTTTGCCAGGATATTTTTCCGCAACGCGATCAATATTGGGCTCCCCATTTTGGAATGTCCGAAAGCGGTGGATGGAATAAACACTGGGGACCAGATAAAGGTGGATACTGAGAAGGGGCAGATAATTAATCTATCCACGGGAAAAATTTTTGAAGTCAAACCATTCCCCGATTTCATCCAAGAGATAATCGAGCGGGGCGGGCTCATAAATTATGTGAAAGAGCGATTGAAGGTTAAAGGTTAAAAGGTTAAAGGTTCTAGGTTGTGGGTGTAATGTTCACGAACATTGGTAACACTTATATTGTTTGGGGCATCCCTCCGAGTGCTAGCTGCTGCGAGCCTACTCACTGCTCTCTTAAGGGCAACACCCTCCATAAGTTCGGGTCGGGCTGTTGCCGCCGCTGTTCGAGCCTTGCTCGCTTAACGGTTCTCTTAAGATGCACTCTCCAGGATAACCCCAAATTACTATGAAATTCTCAAGAGAGTGGTAACCAATGTCTGCGATTAATACATGTAGGTTCTAAGTTAAGGTTAAAGGTGAAAGTATGTCTAACGAACAACGAACAACGAACAGCGAGCAACGATATAGGATCGGTGTCATTCCCGGCGATGGTACCGGACCGGAGGTTATCCGAGAGGGCTTAAAGGTTTTGAGGTCGGTCAGCGGAGTTATGAGGTTTCAATGCGAGTTTGTGGAATACGACTTTGGAGGGGAGAGATACTTACGCACCGGGGAAACAATTCCAGACTCCGCAATCGAGGAATTCAAAAGACTGGACGCCATATATTTGGGGGCAATAGGACATCTCCAGGTGAAGCCCGGTATTCTGGAGCGGGGCATTTTGTTGAAGATAAGATTCGCTCTCGATCAATACATAAATCTAAGGCCGGTAAAGCTCTACCCGGGAGTGGAGACGCCAATAAAGGGGAAGGGACCCGAGGATATAGATTTCGTGGTGGTCAGAGAGAACACCGAGGGACTATACGTCGGAGCAGGTGGGTTTCTGAGGAAGGGAACGCCAAATGAAGTGGCCATCCAGGAGAGCATCAACACCCGGAGGGGTGTGGAAAGATGCATCAGATACGCCTTTGAATTCTGCAGAAAAAGGGATAAAGCCAAGAAGGTTACCCTCTGTGGAAAAACCAATGTTCTAACCTATGCCCACGATCTATGGCAGCGAACCTTCGACGAGGTTGGGAGGGAATATCCCGATATAACCAAGGATTATGCCCATGTTGATGCAATCTGCATGTGGATGGTCAAGAATCCTGAATGGTTCGATGTCATCGTCACCGATAACATGTTCGGGGATATCATCACCGATTTGGGAGCCATGATTCAAGGGGGAATGGGTATAGCCGCCGGTGCCAATATTAATCCTGAAGGCACTTCTATGTTTGAGCCCATCGGCGGTTCAGCGCCGAAGTATGCTGGGAAAAATGTGATTAATCCATTGGCGGCAATCTCAGCTGCACAGCTCATGTTGGATTTTTTGGGGGAGAGTAAGGCTGCAAAACTCGTTGAGAAGGCGATCATCAAGGTGACCAGTGAGAAGATCAAGGGTCTTGCAGCTGGGCAAATGGGTTACACCACCACCGAGGTCGGGGATATGGTTGCCCAATTCGTAACCGAAGGCTAATGGGTTAAAGGTTAAAGGTTGATGGGAACCCAATAACCCAATAACCCAAATTATCCCAAATAAGGGGGGAATGTTATGCCCATACAAAAGGTGGAGAAAATATGGATGAATGGCAAGTTGGTCGATTGGGATGATGCCAAGGTTCATGTTTTAACTCACGCCCTCCATTATGGCTCTGGGGTATTTGAGGGAATTCGTGCCTATGAAACCAATAAAGGTACCGCCATCTTTCGCCTCACCGATCACATGAAAAGGCTAGAACGTTCAGCGAGAATCTACCTCATGGAACTGCCCTACAGTGTGGAAGAACTCGTTAGGGCCACAAAGGAAACCATTCGCGTCAACAATCTCAAAAGCTGCTACATTCGTCCCATAGCCTTTCGAGGCTATGGGGAGATGGGTCTCAATCCTCTTCAAGCACCCGTCGATGTAGCCATCGCAGTCTGGCCTTGGGGAGCTTATCTCGGTGAAGAGGGAATAAAACATGGCATTAGAGCCATGATCTCCTCCTTTCATCGCATAGATCCGAATTCCCTTCCCCCCGTGGCTAAGGCAACCGGGCAGTACATCAATTCTATCCTCGCAAAAATTGAAGCCATCTTTGGTGGATACGATGAAGCGATTTTGCTGGATTCAAGAGGCTTTGTCTCTGAGGGATCTGGTGAGAACATCTTCGTGATAAAAGATGGTATTATATATACACCTTCCACGGCATCCAGCATCTTGGAGGGAATTACCAGGGATACGGTGATGAAGACCGCTGTCGATATGGGTTATCAGGTGATTGAGAGAGATCTGGTTAGAAGCGATTTATTCCTCGCCGATGAGGTTTTCTGTACGGGGACGGCGGCGGAAATTACTCCCATCAGGGAGATAGATAAGCGCTTCATCGGCGAACCTGGACCGATAACACGAAAGTTGCAGGAGAAATTCTATGCTATAGTACGGGGTGAGGAAGAAAAATACATGCATTGGCTGGAATTTGTGTAATTGAAGGAATAAGGCTTGCGCCTTAGTTCCTTTGAAGTAAGTGTGATTAAAATGGCAATGGCGAAGGTAAAGTTATATGATACGACCTTGAGGGATGGAGCTCAGAGGGAAGGTCTATCCTTCACGGTCGATGATAAATTGAAAATCGCTCAAAAGCTGGACGAGCTTGGCATCCACTATATCGAAGGTGGATGGCCTGGCTCGAACCCAAAGGATATTGAATTTTTCAGGGGGATTAAGGATTATCCCATCAGAAATGCAACGATTGTCGCCTTCGGCAGCACAAGGCGTAAAAATACCCTTCCCGATGAAGATCAAAATCTTAAGGCTTTGATCAAAGCGGGTACACCCGCGGTGTGCATTTTCGGGAAAAGTTGGGATGTTCATGTGACCAGCGCTTTGGTCACCACACTTGAGGAGAATCTCAAGATGATCTTCGATTCCGTTTCATTCTTGAAGAATCGTGGTTTTGAGGTCATCTATGACGCTGAACATTTCTTCGATGGATACAGAAATAATGAAGATTACGCCATGAAGACCCTAAAAGCCGCTGTGGATGCCGGTGCCGATTGGATTGTTCTGTGCGATACAAATGGAGGCACATTACCCCTGGAAATAAGAGAGATTATTAGAGCCGTTAAAGCTAAAATAAAAGTTCCCTTGGGGATACACGCCCATAACGATGCCGATTGCGCTGTTGCCAATTCCATCGTCGCCGTTGAAGAGGGTGTAACCCAGGTACAGGGAACAATCAACGGATACGGCGAGAGGTGCGGTAATGCTAATCTCGTGTCCATTATCCCCAATTTAGTCCTTAAGCTTGGCATACCTTGTTTGAGTCGAGAGAAGCTTCCCTTGCTTACGGAGGTTTCCCACCACGTAAGCGAGATTGCCAACATCGCCCCTGATACTCATCAGCCCTACGTGGGACAGAGCGCCTTTGCTCACAAGGGAGGAGTCCACGTCAGCGCCATTTTAAGGCAAAAGGGAGCGTATGAGCATGTAGATCCAGAAGTTGTGGGCAATGTGCAACGCATCTTGGTTTCCGAGCTATCCGGGACAACCACCCTTCTACAGAAAGCCAAGGAGCTCGGTATCGATCTCATGGAGAAGAAAGACCGGATGGCCGATATCCTAAAGAAGCTGAAGAAGCGTGAGCACGAAGGCTATCATTTTGAAGTTGCTGATGGGTCATTCGCCCTGTTCATTCTGAAGAACATTGGAACTTATCGACCTCTGTTTGAGCTGGAGAGCTTTGAGGTGGGAATCGACAGATGGCGTACGGGAAGATTCGAGACTCAGGCCATCGTAAAGTTGCGAGTGAAGGGCAAAAGGATCGTGGAGGTGGCTGAGGGCAATGGTCCAATTAATGCGCTTGATCGTGCCCTGCGTAGGGCGTTGGAACCCCTGTATCCGGATCTTTCCCGCATAAAGCTGACCGATTATAAAGTACGCGTTCTGGATAGGAGAAAGGGAACCGCTGCAGTCGTACGCGTCCTCATAGAAAGCACGGATGGGGAAAGTACCTGGGGCACCGTGGGGGTCTCCGAAAATATCATTGAAGCCAGTTGGCAGGCTCTAGTCGACGGAATCGAATATGGACTGTTACGAAAGGCGTTGAAAGCCAAGTCATAAGGTGAACAGAGAGAATGAAATTGGTGCGATTTCTGCATGGTCATAGGGTGCGTTTTGGAATTCTTGAGCGTGGTGTGATTCGATCCATCTTTGGTACCGCTTTTGAAGTTTGCTCGTCAAAGAGTGGCTGTGAACAGGATCCAAAATTTACTGGTGAGGAGTATTCTATTGAGGAAGTTAAAATACTTGCCCCAGTGGAGCCATCCAAGGTAGTCGCGGTGGGATTAAACTATGTCGACCATGCCAAAGAACTTAATATGCCTTTACCGGACGAACCCATCCTCTTTTTGAAACCCTCGACTTCGGTCATCGGTCCCGAGGAGGATATAATTTATCCCCTAATGTCAAAACGCGTGGATTACGAAGCTGAACTGGCTGTGGTTATTGGGGGCAAAGTGAGATATCTATCTCCGGAGGAAGCTCCCGAGCATATTCTCGGTTTTTGCTGCTCTAATGATGTTACCGCCCGAGACTTGCAGAGCAAAGATGTACAGTGGACGAGAGCGAAAAGTTTTGACACTTTTACCCCCATTGGTCCCTGGATTGTTACGGATTTAGATCCGAGTGACCTCCGCATCGAATTACTGCTCAATGGCAAAGTGAGACAATCTTCCTCCACTTCGAAGATGATTTTCGATGTCAATCATTTGGTCAGTTTTATTTCCCAGATTATGACCCTTCTTCCAGGCGATGTAATCATGACCGGTACCCCTCCAGGTGTTGGCTCCATGAAGGTTGGAGATGTCGTCGAAGTCCGCATCGAAGGAATCGGAGTTTTAAGAAATCTCATTGCCACCCAAGTGTCCGACACTAAATAAGCCTTTTACCTGGCACAATGAAAAAATAACTGCATATTTGGTTGGCTTTGAAATATTGTTGAAATATAATTCATAAATTAATAACTATCTAAGGAAAAGGTTATTATGCCCAGACCTCCACGAGAAATTGTTCCGGGTGGCATCTATCACATAACCACCAGGGGAAATAACCGACAAGATATATTTCTCGACAAAGAAGACAGACAAACTTACTTAAGTTTCTAGTTATCTCTCATACATAGATTGCAAATCAGATGAGCTTCTTGACCATAAGGAGATCTTGAGCCTGTTCGGGAAGAAGGATTCCACTCAGAGGAGAAAATATCGGCAGTTTGTTGAAGATGGAATTGCCCTTTGGAAATTGTATGTACCAAGGAAGTTCAACGAAAATCAGTTCAGTAAAATGTGGTGAGGGCAGCGAAAGTGCTGGTGAAATATTTGCGAGGTGTCGGACACTAAAAGGGAGCGCTCATGAACACGGCCAAATTGGAGAGATTTAAACCGTTCTTGTTAATTCTTCTAATTTTACTTTTATTTCCTTCGACGGTCTATGCGGATAAAGGCATGATCCCTCTTTCTGATGTCTCTCCTTATGAACCCGGTCAAAAAGCGATCCTTGCATGCAATGGTGAGGAAGAAGTGCTCATCCTCTCAACGGATGTTTCCGCCAGCAAACATTCTTTATTTTAGAAGTCTTACTTCTACCTTCAAAACCGGAAATTAAGGAGGGAACCATTAAATCCTTTGAGAGGATGGAGAAATTGATCGGCGAGCGAATGAAAGATGTCTATGGACTACGGGGGTTGAAAGAAGGGGCTCCGGGTGTAGAAATAATCTTCCACAAGAGGATAGGAGCCCATGACCTCACCGTGGTCAAGGTGAGAAGTTATCAAGAATTTTTGAAATGGATTGCTGATTTTCTCAAAGATAAGAAGATCAAACACGAGGTTGATTCACCGAGGTTGCGCGAATTAATCTCAATATATTTGGAGCAGGGACTAAATTTCTTTGTCTTTGACCTCATAACGGTTGATCCGGAGCCACGGAGTATAAAGCCCTTAATATACAAATTTAAGAGCGACTCTCTTTATTATCCATTGGAGATTTCCTCCCTTGCTTCGGGCAATACTAGACTCTCGCTGTTCATCATCACCAAAGATAAATTAGACTCTTCGTCCCTTGAGAAAGTTCGATTGTATCCCGGTCTAACCCCTCCCTTTCGCGTGGGGGAAGACGAGCTCAGAAAGATCAGTCCAGAGGTCTCCCGGTTGTTTAATGGTTATGCTTGGCTTACTCCTGCCCATTACATCGGTCCGATTCAATTTTTGAGCGGAGATTTGCAGATACCCATAAAATCGAGGATTGAAGATAGGGGCATTGAGCGGTTGATGCCTATAGTCTTGGCGATTTTCGTGGCGATGTTTAGCTGTATTTTAGCTTGCCTTCTTATTTTGCTGAGGTTACAAAGAAGAATTGTTGAACTGGAGGAAAAGCTTCGGAAAGGAAATCAGTGATGGAATATCTTTTCAGACCGTGGAGGATGAAATATATCATGAGCGAGAAAGCCAAAGGTTGCATCTTTTGTGATAAACCTAAGGAAAACAGGGATAAAGAGAACTACATCCTTTACAGGGCTAAAACCTGCTTCATTATGCTAAATATCTATCCCTACAACAGTGGTCATCTTATGATCGCTCCCTACAAGCACATTCCGGATTTGGAAGGACTGGAGGATCACGAGCTCTCAGAGTTGATGCTGGTCACAAGGAAGAGCATCCAAATCCTCACCAAGGCGATAAAGCCCGATGGGTTCAATATCGGCATGAATCTGGGAAGAGTGGCGGGTGCAGGTGTAGAGGAGCACATCCACATTCATATGGTCCCAAGATGGAACGGGGACACGAATTTCATGCCTACGATTGGGGATACCAAAATCATCCCCGAACTCCTGGATGCCACATACGAAAAACTCAAACAAGCCTTAAAATAAGCCACCTCCACAATCTTCAGGTGGACATGCTCGTTTTCCATCGATGCATGTTGAGTAATTGATATTTTTATTTCGATGAAGGATCTTTTCCAATTTTACTCTATGGTCCCAATTATCGTGTGTAATCGATAAGCAGGGGATAAACAAAATTGTGATTATTAAAATGTTGACAATCATGTACATTTAGGGTGTACTTTAAGATGTGACAAAGGAGTGGTCTCATGAGTAAAATTATAGGGGTTACCGAAGCTCGCTCAAAATTAAGGAAGATTCTCGATGAGATTTCGAAAAAAAGAGAGCCTTACATATTAACGAGGGGAAGCAAACCCGAGGCAGTTATAATTCCATATGAGGAGTATCTGGCAATTGAGGAGCGAACAAAAAAACTCTGGAATGAGCGTTTTGAGCTAGCTCTTAGGAAGTCTCGCGCGCTCTTTAACGAGTGGTTGCGCAAGAAGGGTTACGATCCAGAAAAGCTGACAGAGGAAGAGGTAGAAAGGATAATTCGAAGTGCCTGAGGAGCCGCGGGTTGTCCTCGACACTAACGTTTTTGTCTCCGGCATTCTCTTTGGTGGATTATCGGGTGAGATTATTGAATTGTGGCGGGAAGGGGCTTTCAATCTCATCATCTCTCCTGAAACTTTGGCTGAGCTCATTGGAAAGCTAAAGTTTAAATTTGGCCTGCCCAGTGAACTTGCCAATGAGTGGCAAGATCTTTTAAGCGAGCGTAGTATCCCCGTTATCCCCGAATACACCACTAAAATCTGTCGCGATCCCGAGGACGATAAGTTCATCGACGTGGCTTTGGCAGCTAAGGCTGATTACTTGGTTACAGGAGATAAGGACTTGCTCGTGCTTAAAAACTATCGCGGGGTGAAGATTTTAAAGCCAAAAGAATTCCTGGCGTTGATGAGAAAATAGACCATCTGAGCATTTCGTCTTCTTTTTTTATGCTGTTAACCATCCACCATCAACAACTACTGTATGTCCCGTGATGTATTCGCTCTCATCACTTGCTAAAAAGGCGACTGCGTTTGCAATATCATTGGGTTTATATTCACAAAGCCCCCTTTGTCGCACAATAGATATTTTACAAGGAGGGCGTTTAATTATGGCATCATTAGTGAGCTAGGAATCATCTGCATGGCTTGGCTTTTTGAAGTTCATATATAAAACATCAGCCTCTTTATCGTATGCTGTCCAAATCCTTGAATATGGGACTTTCAATAACTCAGGCACAATCCATATTCTCTCAATTCCTCTTGCAAATATTAAGATTGCTCATAGGCATGACGCCACGATAGGCAAAATGGAGCGCCAGCGAGATTTTGCCTAACGTGTTGAGCGTATCTGAAGTCCAGCCATTAGGCTGGAGTTAGGCGAAGGTGTGAAGCATCGTAGCCAAATACGCTCTGTTAGGCGACGTGGCGAATTATTTCAAGAATATCTTTTACAAGGTTAGGTAATATCATCTTTAGTGTCGAAGATAATTCCATAGAGGGAAATAGATTCGCCGGTTGAATGGCGAAGATTATGACCGTTTCTGGGCATTCACCTAATTTATTGGAGAGCTCAATCATATTTAATAAATCGTATTCGTGAGTGGACTGCCCTGAACTTCGTTTGATAGATTTTATATTTTCTGGACTAAAACATCGTTTTTCACCTGGCGAGCCCCCAAAATCTACAGCATCAACTATTATTGCAGCATCAAGTTCAGTTAGAGCATGAAGTAAATTCAGACTACTCATTCCTATATCAATAATAAAAACATTTTCAGGCAGGGTTTCATTCTTCAGTAGTGCCAATACAGCAATACCTACACCATCATCACCCATGAGGCTATTCCCTACTCCAATTATACCTATCCTCTTTGGTTTCTTTGACCTCGACCTCGAAAGGGAATCACTGCTGCTACTTACAGCTACTTTCATACAAATCGTACCTGTAAATAATGGGTAGAACACGATATGCAAGGATCATATGCCCTAACAAGCATCTCCAATTTATGTTCAATTTCATTTCTAGGTTGATCCAGAAGAGTCGGGGCAAAGGCTTCCATATCTTTTTGTATATTTTCGTGATTTTGATTAGTCGGTATAATATAATTGGCATTGATGCATTTACCATGTTCGTCGAAGGTATAATCGTGAAATAGTATACCACGGGGAGCTTCAACCACACCTATACCGCGACCAGCCTTTACTACTATTTCCACTTTTTCTTCTTCTAATCCATTATCAAGCAGCCTTTCAATGATGCAAATAGACTCTTCCAAAGAATGGACAACCTCTACTAATTGTGCGACATTATTCATGAATGGATTAAAACACGGTACCTTCAAACCAAATCTTTCAGCGACTTCTTTTGCTAAAGCCGTCAACCTTGAACTGCTAAGGTTACATCTTGCTAAAGCACCAACCATATACGAATCTCTATCGTGCTTTGTATGTTTTGCAGTAGAATGCGGCACCACAAATTCGTTTGTGATCGATAGGTAATCCACGAGTTCGTGTTTTCCTGTATCTGTAGAGCCTATCATACCATCGTACAAGGCGTACTCCTCGTCTGATATTAAACCAATATACTCGGTTTCACGGCTGAAGTCGGGTAATTTATCAACATTAGCCGATACAAACCCAGCGACATCCAATGCTGTTTCAATTGCATTCACGAGTCTTGCTTTGAAATCTATTAATTCCTTCTCCTCTGGTAGCTTTGTAAAACCGCCGACAATGAAACAGATAGGATGTGTTGTCCTTCCACAAATTAAATCCGATAATTCATTTCCAAGACGATGAATGTTAATAATTTTGACCACCGCTTCCTTGTGTATCTCAATAAGTGGGAACACACTTCCAACACCAAATAGGTCCGGTGCTACGAGATATCCAACATGAAGGATATGACTTTGTATATTCTCGGCATGTTTAGTTAATTTTCTGAGAAGCAACGTTTGGTTTGAAATATTAACGCCCATCGCATTTTCTGTAGCTTTCAGAGACGCCAATGCGTGAGATATTGAACATATTCCGCAGATTCGAGATGCAATGTGAGAAAGCTCACTATAATCCCTCCCAACCATCATTGCTTCAAAAAAACGAGGGGCTTCTGGGACTTGCCACTGAACAGACAGGAGCTTTCCGTTCTTTGCATCCAGAACAATGTTTCCATGCCCCTCTACCCGCGTGATATGTTCTAATCGAATTTTCAGTTCTTGACTCATTTGGATATCACCCCCTTATAGCAAAATAGTTCAAACCGATTTAGCGCATCCTCTACCGTGAGACCATATTTTTGCAGGATCTCTAGTTCGGAATCTAAGTTGGGATCTGCCACCAGCCCCCTGCAACCTTTACACTCGTTCCTGTTTGTTGGGCAGATTGCATCGCAACCTGCTCGAGTCACAGGTCCAAGACAGAACTTTCCTTCCTCAAATACACAGATATTTTCGCGCTTTTTGCATTCAACACATACAGGATAATTTGGGATTTCGGGCTTTTTTCCTAGAGCGAGTGAGGTTATAACTTTTGCAAGTTCATCTCTATTTATCGGGCAGCCTGGAACATAATAATCAACTTTAACTACATCATCAACTGATTTCGTTGGGAATACATCAAAGTATGGGTTATTCTTTAGATCTGCACCACCATACACCTTCTTCACTTCATTTATTGGAAAACGATTCCTCAATGCATTTATGCCACCGATACAGGCACACGCACCCAGCGGTACGAGGATATTTGCACGGCTACGAATTACTTTCAATCGTTCTTCATCTATGGGTCTGGCAATAGAGCCTTCGATAAATGCTATATCATAATCATCTGAATGTTCTTTCATAGCTTCTCTAAACGAAACCACATCAACGATGTCGATTAAATCAATTACCGATTCTTCAAGATTTATTACCTGAAGTTGACAGCCTTCACAAGATGCGAAATCAAAAAATGCAACCTTCGGTTTCATTATAATGCCTCCTGTAAATCTTTAATCTCAGTATAATTGAACACAGGTCCGTCCTGACATACATAAATACCATTAATCTGACAATGCCCACACTTACCAACACCACATTTCATCCTGCGTTCAAGCGAAAGTATAATATGGTCATCTGGTAAGTCTCTCTCCTTAAGTGATTTTATGACGAATTTGTACATAATTGGTGGACCACAAACTACTGCATAAGTTGTATTAATGTCAAAATCAACTTTTGGAATAAGCGTTGTTATAACTCCTACATTGTAATTCCAATGTTCCCCCTCAGGAACTGCATCAACTGTTAAATGGAGTTCAGTATCTTTTCGTTGGCCCCAGGCTGTAACCTCATTAGTAAAAAGGAGTTCATGGGGTGCCTTACAACCGTATAAGATCGTTACTTTCCTATAATCCGCTCTATGCTCGAAGACGTAATTAATTAAGGACCGTAAGGGCACAATTCCAAGCCCACCACATATAAACAAAATATCTTTGTCTTTCAAAAACTCTGTATCAAAACCAATTCCAAACGGCCCTCTAATACCTACTTTGTCGCCTTTTTTCAGTCTATGCATTGCATTAGTAACATTTCCTACCCTACGCACACAAAGTTCGAATGTTTGGCTTTGGGTAGGTGACGATGAGACAGATATCGGTGCTTCTCCAATACCCATAATAGAGACTTCTACAAATTGACCAGGTTTATGGCCTAGCGGGTTTCCATCATCAAGCGTGATTTCAAAGAGATTTTCTAACTCCGTAAATCTATTGATATTTTTTATTGTTGCCGCCCTTGGTAGATATATTGAGTCATTATTCATTCGATCACCTCCTTTAGCGAGTTAAAGACTTTGCATGGGTCTGCAATATCTGGAAGACAACTTGATGCACATCTCCCACACCCAATACACGCAATAAATCCAAATTTATCATAAAGGTATTTTCCTTTTCTCATAAACCTATGCCTGTATCTTGCAGCTCTATCCTTTCTGAAGTTTTCTCCGGTGGCAACCTTTGCAAAATCCTCAAGCAAGCATCCATCCCAAGTTCGAATCCTTTCGCCAGTCTTCAAATTTAGTTCTGTTATATCCTGTACATCGAAGCAGTAACATGTAGGACACACAAAATTGCAAGACCCACAAGATAGGCACTTTTGTGCATTTTTCTCCCATAGCTCATTATCATAATTTTCTTCTAAAAGTTTAGGCAGTTCTTCAGATGAAAAATTGAGTTGCTTTTCGAATTTTGATCCTATTTCTGTTTTGATACGTTGAACTTCTCTCGTAGTATCATTATCCGCTTCTGAGACTTTTGCATACTTTTCAATAAGATTTTTTCCTTTTATAGAACCGATTTCTATAGCATATTTATCACCGATATTTGTTAACATAAGATCAAAACCACGATCTGTAGTTGCTGCTCCCATACTGCCTGAAAATGCATATGACGAAACATTTTGTATATTTGTGCCTATAAGGATTGATGCCTCGCGCTTTCTAATGTAATTATAGTCCGGATTTGAATCTTTAAACACTTTGTCCATCTGTTCAATCGCAATAAGATCATAAGGATGTATGCCGATAATAATTAAAGGCGTGACTTCATTTACCGCTTGCACCGAAAATTTGCCTGTAAAATCATATCTTAATAATGTTTCAGTTGGCGGCAAAAAATACTTATTAGGCGACAGCATTGTCACATCATACTCAAGTCGAAGTTCATCAGCTGAATTTAGCGTATCATATATAAATTTATTCCTTTTAGATTTCACTCCTACAACAGTTCTTGAATCATTCTTTATCAGCGTATTAACAAAGTTTAAGAAATCATCTTTCTTAACGAGTTTCATACCAAATCCTCCCTTATTCTTATCGTGTTTCGCAGCATCCGCATATTTATCTTCTTGCATTGTTATCTACTCCTTTTATTTTAATTTTTTTGAATCCCTACCATATCTCTCTTTAGCCGTCGAATGATTGATAGCGCCATGTCGCCTAACGTTTTGCGGATAAAAGAAGTTTTTGCGAAGCGAAAATTTGGGTAAAGGCTAAAAGTCTGAACCTTTTATGCTGTGTTATACGCCGTGCCGTATACCATATCTTCATAACTATTCTTCCCCCGATATCTTTGAGATTCTATCAAATTCTTCTCTTAGTTTTTTATACGCTTCATCTAATTCTTCTGCTTTACCTTCCAAATTTTTAAAGTGAGTCCTATAAAAAACTCGCCATATTTCATCGATCTCGCCAAATCGTTGTGAAAGCCTAACGAGATTTTTCCTCACTTTTTCTGCATCTTCGGAAAGTTTCTTTGCATAAGCACCCGCCTTTATAAGTTCGATTTTATGTGAAAGGGTCAGTGGCGATACTACTTGGACTCCATTTTTTGTATAATCTCGTAGCATTTCGAATGCTTCATTTACTAAGAAATAGTAAACTCCTTCAGAAGGAATATAAGCAAAAGCAAACTCAGCGGATCCCTTTTCTGGACAAACGTAATCATCGGCAATCTTATTGAGGTGACCTTGGACATCTCTAAGGAATCGTTTTTTGAATTCTTCTCTTTCGTTGGTTTCTTCTATATTTAACATCTTTCCAAAATTATCCAAAGGAAACTTAGAGTCTATGCAAATAATCCCCACCGTTGATCTTATGTTCGCATCTGGAGTCTTTCCATCAAGAGTTCTCTCTCTAATACCATACATATCTTTTGGAAGTTGGTCTGAAAGTATCGTCTCCAGAGAGAGCTCTCCAAAAGATGCCCTTTCTGTTGGTACTCGAAGCATCTGTTCAAAAGATTTGTAACTGTCTCTAATATCCTTAGCATGGCTTTCCACTGCACCTATTTTTTCATCTAATCCCAGCTTTATCCAACTTCTTGATACAGCAGTTTCAATATCCTTCGGCTCAACTCTTTTACTTCGTAAAATCAAGAATATCAATGCAAACAGAAGCACAACGATAATTATAAGCAAGATTTCCATTATCATATCACCTACGTTATTATTTTAAGCATGGCGTATAACCTTTTGGGGATAAAAGAAGTTGCCAAAGGCATTTGGGCGAAGCGTAGCGAAGCCTTTTATCCGCTGTTAGGCGACCCGAAGGGCGAGCCACGATAGTGGCGAAGCGTATCCCGCAGCCACCCCTACATCTCTCTCACCATTGTTATCCCGCAGCAATTTCTTTTAATCTTCTTTCAAGCATTTTTATTGCTTTATCTTCAATTTGGTTGGATTTGTCTCTTTTGTCGTATGCTTCAAAAACAAAATTGCCGATTTTATCTCGTATGTCTTTTGGCGGTACTATGATATTTATGTCTTCTAAAAGACTTGTATCTCGCTCTCCAATTTCATCTACCACAGCTCCATAGATTTTTCCCTTAATTTGATATTCCCCATAAGGAGAACTTAAGAAGGCTGCAATATACCCAGAATGTATTTCTGGTTTTATTATAATCCTCAACACATGTTCACTTGCTGCCCAATCTTCCCAACCACTTCTTACAACTCCTATTCTTCCAACCGTGCCAGAACGAGTCATTAGAACCCAATCTTTTTTTATCAATATATTTTTGAGATTTCTAGTTCCACTCCAAAGATATTTAACATCCATGGGTTTTATCTGTGGAATGTGAGAACCTTGTAAGAATGCGACACCTGAACTCGGGTCATCAACATAAGGGCGTTTAAAGCGGGTTGGGATGAATATTTTATCTATCACTTCCCTAAATTTCATATCTTCAAATTCTGATTTTGAGAGGTTTTCTTCGATTTGTTGTAAAATCGGTATATGAGACGATGCATCCAACCGCAAATTTAAATCACTTGCCTTAAGTTCAAAGCTTTTAACAATTTTCCCCTTATCTCCTTCAAAATACTCAACATTATCTTCATCTATTTTAGGCAAGCCCAATTCTGAATATATCATCTCTTCGGCTTTCAAAAGAAGTTCCTGGGCTTCTTCCCTTAATCGGTGGGCTTTTAAAATTTTTTGGTTTATCTCTTCTTCTAATCCAGGGATGCGAGGGACTGGTATATCGTAAAGATGATGTGGCAAAATGTGGTCAACCGTAATACCAAATTTAGGAGATTTAATAAGTGCTGAGCCAATCCAAGTTGATAAGAAAGCGTATAGATAACCTCTTATTTTTTCATCAGTGATTACTCTTATCGGATTCGGAGAAATGATAAACTGCTCCAAATATTTTGTTGCTATTGTTACTCTTCCAATAGTGCCTGACTGAGAGATGAGCAAATAGCCATTTTTAACCCGCCATTTGTCAGGTTCTGTTAGCTTTCTTATGTCAACTTTTTTCCTTGCCTTAGGCAAAAAGAATTCTACCTCGGATTGCGTCAAATATGGCTCACCATAATCTGAAAATGGAATGGTTATTTTTAAAGCAGGCATGTAAATGTTTTCAACACCAACTAAACCTGAAAGTTTTACAATTTCAGTTTTTTGCGACGCTTTTTCTAAAATTAGTCGTGCAGCAATCACATCTTGAGAGTAAAAGGAGGCATTTAATCTAAACTCTCCTTCAGCTACCCAGTGGCTTGGCACCTCAACTGTTTGGATTACTGCATCCATCATACCATTCCCTTCCTTCTAATCCATTCTTTAAACATCTCAGCCACCAGGGGAATATGGTCATCAATTGCAGGTTGTCCGTTTGCAGCCAATTCTATTTCTCCTTCTGGCGTGGTCTTGAATACCGGATTTCCCCTTCGGTCATGTCCCACTTTCTCTGGTATTGCCATGAAAATATCGTAATCCTCTTTTAGTTTTTCTTGTTCTGATGTCTTCTTTTTTAAGATGAGAATGCTTGTCTGTGTCCCCGTATGTGGCTCAAAAGTTTCTACTGGCAAATCAACACTTGCTATTATGTAAGTCTTTTTTAGAATCCACTCTCTGATCCATATTAATCCAGGATTACTCAAGATGCTGTCAGGAAGAACAATACCCAAAATACCGCCGGGTTTTAGAAAATCTAAACATCGCTCAATAAATAATTGTTCTGGTGGAAGTGCAGTCCTTGGAGAACCTACCTTGAAAGTGGTTAACTCAAATTGGCTTAATATATCGGGATTGTCTATTACTGCTTTCGTTCCAAACGGCGGATTGGTTACAACTATATCAAACTCTTCTAAATGCACTTTTCTTTTAGCTTCATCATTCCAATTTGATAATTTTTCAAGAGAGTTAGCATGTACAATATTTGAAGAACCATCACCATGCATAACCATGTTCATTTGAGAGACTTTTACCAAGAACGGGTTAAACTCTATACCATAAAAGTTGGTGTTTACCACATCTCGAACTAAATCTCTTAATTGGTCGTATCTAAATCCTCGCTTTAAGAACATCTGTTTTATCTTTTGTACGCCTGCTATTAAAAATCCACCTGTCCCAACAGCTGGATCAAGGATTTTTAACGCTCCTGGACTTGTTAATTTCTCCTCAGGAAATAGTGAAAAGAGCATTTCTATTGCCATACTACAAACATTTCTTGCAGTGAAAAACTCCCCTCTATCTCCCCTCAAATTAGGACCTACTACTTCCTCGTAAGCTTCACCCTTTACATCTGTCTCAGTATCTACAAAGCTAAATCTCTGTAACTCTGAAACAATATAACTAAGCACCGAGTCATTTAGTTCAAGTGTCTCGTTCCCTTTAAAAATATATTTGTATCTTTCTTGCACCTTTTGAAAAACCTTTGTTAATCTATTTCTGACTTTTGAGATGTCTTCACCGGGCAAGATGTAGAATTGTAATGTTGGGTCGTATTGTTCATCATAAACCTTTATAAAAATCAATTTTTGGAGTTCTTCAAAAGCCTTATCTTTCTGAAAACCTTGATTAACATATATGTAATTATGAACACGTTTGAACACTTGTTTTAGGTTTACAGCAGGAACAAGTCGCCCACTTGTAGGTTTAGGGATAGTAGTTTCTCTTCTTTTAGGTACATCTGGGATCCGAGTTAAAACTCGTTTTCCCCTCTCCTCTACAACCGTAAACGCTAATCTTTCATTACCTACCCAGAGGGCAAATGCACTATTAGGAGATGCCGCAACATAGCTTCCAAGCTGCCCGACTCCTTCTTTTCTGTCTGATGGCTTAACATCTTCGGTTTTTACTTCAGCAATTATGTAGATATTTTCTTGCGTATGTTCTCCATCTTCAGAAAAAATAACAATGTCTGCCCGCTTTTTCGCCCTTCCCATTTTTATAGGGAACTCAACATCAATATCACTTTTGTTATAGCCATACTCCTCAACAAGACTTCTGACTACATCTTGCCTTATTCTTTCCTCGGATGTATCTTTTCTTAGTTTCCCAGTAATGAAACACTTTATTTTTCCTGGTGGTATTACTTCTTCAGGCATATTCTTACCTCCTTTTAAGGCTGCGGGATATGTCGCCTAACTTAATATATACGAAATTCGCTTTATGTTCCCAAACTTTAGTATATACGAACTTCGTGTTATTCCCCAATATTGGTTATGCGCTTCAAATGATAATTCTTGCTATTACCTTCCCCTCAAGATTATATCTAAATGGACTTTTAATCTTTCCTAAATCTAGTAAACCAGTGGTATCAACCGCCATTTCGTTTTCCTCGTGTAGGTCTGGTATTCCTCGCCAAACTCAGTAACCAGCATTTTTTCTTCGTGTTGAATGCGCCATAGAGAAATGGCACCGGGGAATCGGTCCGACAAAATGGGCATATTCCCATGGCGGCATAAAGGTAAGGAGGGGCACGGTCACAAGCCCGAAGGCTATAACCATCACGCGTTGACTCCGGTCATAGGCCGACGGTGTACCGATTTGCCGCCCCAGTGCAGTCACCAGCCACCATACTACCCACAAAACCAGGTAAGCCACTTCCACTGGTCGGTGGAGGAAGGTTATTCCCCCGCCAGCCACGATAATAATCACACAGGAAGCCGCTATGAAGATAAATCGTCCGATAAGCATCTTGGTCACTTTCAAGCTTCCGACAAATAGGTTAATCAAACTCACTTTGATTGGGAGTGATATCTCCTTTAATCATCATTCTATTGAAGATCCATTTTACCAGTATTGGGGAGCTTAACGAGGTAACTACCGACATCACCACCACTGCGTTAAAAATGCCCACCGGAATGATTCCCATTTCTCTCCCCACGACGGTTGCTGTTAAGGTGACCGCCAGTTGAGGTAAGGTCATGAAGCCCAGTGCAAGCGAGCGATGGATTCCGTAGTTAAAAGTTCTTCCACTTAGCAAACCTGCTGCAATTTTTGCTAGGATTAGTCCCAAAACGATGGACGATGTTGTGACCAGAGACTGGGCTTTGCTTATCAGGATGGTTAAATTTGCATTCATCCCCACCACTATTAGAAATATGGGTATGAAAAATCCCCGTCCAAAGAAGTACACTTCCCTAAGGGCTGGTCATCGGCATGATACTTTAAACCTGCGGATAATGCTATTCCGGCTAGAAAGGCTCCAACTGCGGCATGAATCTTGATTATCTCGGCCAAAACTGCTGTGATTAGTAAAATCAAGATGATGAAGTGAAAATCCGAACGTTTGGCGCGATCAAGTTCAAAGAACTTCTTAGCTAATCGAGGTACTCCTCCCAAGATAACCAGCACAAAAATGACGAATAAAATCCCCAATTGAATGAATTCAGGGCCTACCGCCCTCCCAGCTTTTGCTGCTACTATGAGTGCCAATATAAGCAGCGCAGCAGTATCTGTTAATACTGTTCCCAGGAAAGCTATGGAAACAACTTCCTCGTTCATCAGTCCACGGTCCTTTAATAAGGGATACGTGATGATGGTGTGAGAGGATAAGATTGAACCAAGAATGATGCTACCCAAGAGGTCTAAGTGAAAGTACCTTCCGATCGAAAATCCTACGATGAACGGAATCGTGAATGTGAATATCCCAAAAGTTACTGCCCTTAAGCCGATTTTTCTGATACGTTCTGTTGGGATATCCAATCCGGCCAGAAATAGCATGTATATGAGCCCGATTGAGGCTAAGGCTTGTACGCTCTCACCCAAAGGGAGGATTCTAAAACCATGGGGTCCGACCAGTATCCCCGCAATCATGAAGGCTGTTTCCAGTGGGATTCTCGTCCGATTAAGTACACTGGAGACGATCAAAATGATGGTGATTAGAACCATAAACACGAAGAATATGCTCCACCGTTACTTCACCTTTTGTTGAAGTCTTGTCTAATTTTAGAATAGAAATTTCGGAATTAGAATAAAAATTTCTTGACAGTTATTTGAGCAAGTGTATACTTCTAAATATATACTATGGGAGAATTATAGGAGATGGGTTTGATGGAGGTAAAGGCAAAAGAGCTCAGAACACGGACTTCTTCTATTATAAAAGCTGTTAAAAGCGGTGAAGAGGTTACGATAACCTATCGCGGCAAACGGGTTGGGGTAATTAAACCTCTTTTAGGCAAGAGGAAAACCTTTAATCCAGTTGGCTTTGGTCTTTGGTTAGGACGGGAAGATTTAAAAGACGTCGAGACATGGATCCGAGAAAAGAGAGCAGCTCGATACGGAAAGTAATATTCGATACAGACATTCTCATTTGGTATTTTCAGGGGGACGAGAGCGCCAAAGCTTTTTTGGCTAATTTTCCATTTCGGTCAAGGACGGTTTCTTCTCTAACTCTGATGGAATTAATTCAAGGTGCACTTAGCAAGGCTGAGCTGAGAACCATCAAAAAATTCATTGAAGAAAATTTTAGCGAGGTTTTTCACCCAAATGAGGCAGTTTCAAGGCGAGCAATTATTTTGCTGGAGAGATATGCTTTATCCCATGGTTTAACCACAGTGGACGCTCTTCTTGCAGCAACTGTCCTTGTTTTCAAAAGCAAGCTTGCGACAGCCAACGCAAAGCACTTTCGTTTCATAAAGGGGTTAGAGGTTATTCCTTTCGTGCCAGCTTCTTTTGGCTAACTTCCTCTCTAGCACTTAATGCGCTCAAGCAGCTAATAGCGCTCCTCTTGAGGATTAGCATTTTGTGTCCGAAAATAATTCTCATTTTCTCCCCAAAATCTTGTTAGCGAACAAGTGTTCTGATATATTAAAAGATACATGATTGCAAAGGTTTGAAATTTAACCTGTATTATTGACAAGATGGGTTAACACCATGGTCGGGGTGAAGTGCTCCGAAAACACCCCGAAGAACGCTGTCGCGTCTACGGGGCAGGCGCAGTTAAGGCCGTTTACCCCATTGGCGAGTGAAACGAGTCCTTCGGGGTCGCTCGGTCTCGCCTCGCTACAGAAGTGTGAATCTGTTCAGAAGTTTTCATAGGCGAGGCTCCGACACTTTCTTAAGCACTTACCCCCTTAAATGTATGTGTAAACCAAACTCGCTAATAGTCCATTTAACCTCATAGGAGTGGAACTATGTCAGTGAATTTTGTTCATCTTCACACCCATTCTGAATTTTCCCTCCTTGATGGAGCTGCCCGGATAGAGGACTTAGTTCTCAGGGCTAAGGAATTGGGAATGCCCGCGCTCGCCCTTACCGATCACGGAGTCATGTATGGGGTCATCGATTTCTATGAGGCCGCCAATAAGCATGGTATAAAGCCCATCATTGGCTGTGAGGTTTACGTCGCACCCCGAACCAGGTTTGAGAAATCTCCAAAGAAGGCAGATTCCCCCTATCACCTGGTATTACTGGCTGAGGATAATGAGGGTTATCGGAACCTCATGCACTTAGTAACTCATGGATTTTTTGAGGGTTTCTACTACAAACCTCGTGTGGACAAGGAGTTACTGGAGAAGTATCACCGCGGTCTCATAGCCTTGAGTGGTTGTCTAACCGGTGAGGTAGTAAAACTAATTGAAGCCGGGAAGATTGAGCAGGCCAAGCAAGCGGCTTCGAACTTAAGGGACATATACGGCGATGGAAACTTCTTCCTGGAGATTCAGGACCAGGGACTCGAGGAACAAAGTTCCGTAAATGAGCATCTCATCAGGATATCTTCTGAAACCGGGATTCCCCTGGTTGCCACCAACGATGTTCACTACACCAATCAATTGGATAGTACGGCTCACGATGTACTACTCTGCATCCAGACGGGTTCAACCCTTGAGGAAAAAGATAGATTGAGATTTAGGTCGAATCAATTCTATCTGAAGTCCTCTCAGGAGATGGAGCAGGTATTTCCGGACCTCCCTCAAGTCCTCAAAAATTCCTTGGAGATCGCCGAGCGATGTAATGTAACCATGGAACTCGGTAAGATTTACCTGCCCCATTATGAAGTCCCACCGGGCTATGATCTTGATTCCTATCTTGAGAAACTTTGTCTGGAAGGCGTCAAGAAAAGATATTCCAAGGTAACACCATCGATAATGGAACGATTAAAGCATGAATTGGAGGTGATAAAGAGGACCGGTTTTTCCGGCTATTTCCTAGTGGTCTGGGATTTTGTCAAGTTCGCTAAAGAACATGGAATCAAGGTGGGTCCAGGGCGTGGGAGCGCGGCGGGGAGCATCGTTGCCTATGTTTTAGGGATAACAAATGTCGATCCCTTGAGGTACGGTTTGCTCTTTGAAAGATTTTTGAACCCCGAGAGGGTGAGCATGCCCGATATAGATATAGACTTCTGCTACGAGCGTCGAGACGAGGTCATCGAATACGTAGCCGAGAAATATGGTCGGGATAAGGTGGCTCAAATCATCACCTTTGGAACGATGGCTGCGAGGGCGGCGACGAGAGATGCTGGGAGAGTATTTGGCATTCCCTACGGGAAAGTGGATAAAATTGCCAAACTCATCCCCGATAGTCCCAGCACCACCATCGAAGAGGCTTTACGAAACGTCCCCGAATTACGCCAAGAATGTGAGAGTGATGAAACCACTAGGCGCATCATAGACACCGCCAGGACATTGGAGGGATTGGCCAGGCAGGATTCCATCCATGCGGCCGGAGTCGTTATTTCTCGAGATGAGCTCACCAACTACACTCCCTTGCAAAGAAAAGGTACCCCTGAAACGATTACCCAATATCATATGGATGCCATCAAGAGGATCGGTCTTTTGAAGATGGATTTTCTGGGGCTTCGCACCCTTTCGGTCATCGATAATGCGGTAAAGATAATCAAGAGAACCACAGGCAATGATTTGGACATAGATGATGTCTCCCTTGAGGATTCAAAAACCCTCGAGATGCTTCGAAGAGGCGAAAGTATAGGGGTATTCCAGCTTGAAAGCACTGGAATGCGCTCACTCCTAAAGGATTTACAACCCACGACCTTTGAAGATATTATAAATATTTTAGCCCTTTATCGCCCTGGTCCTTTGGGCAGCAATATGGTTCAGGATTTCGTCGACCGAAAGCATGATCGCAAGCCCATTTCTTACGTCCATCCCTCCCTTGAGTCCATATTGAAGGATACTTATGGAATCATCGTCTATCAGGAGCAGGTTATGAGGATAGCCTCCGAGTTGGCCGGATTCAGCATGGCCGAAGCCGATATTTTGCGGGCGGCGATGAGCAAGAAGAAACCCCATGTTCTGGCGGAGCAAAGAGAAAAATTTGTTAAAGGAGCAAAGTCCAGGGGAATAGATGCCGAAACGGCACAGAAAATCTTCGATCTGATGGCCTATTTCGCTGGCTATGGCTTCAATCGTGCACATTCAGCCGCTTATGCAGTTATTTCTTATCAAACTGCTTATCTTAAAGCGAACTATCCCGTGGAATATATGGCCGCTCTTCTCACATCCGTGATGGGAAATAAGGACAAGGTGGCCCAGTACGTAAATGAATGTCGACGTTTGGGGATAAAGGTCTTACCTCCGGATGTGAATGAGAG
The DNA here is from genome assembly GCA_030018275.1 of Actinomycetota bacterium. Classification (NCBI taxonomy): domain Bacteria; kingdom Bacillati; phylum Actinomycetota; species Actinomycetota bacterium. The sequence continues at coordinate 66,923 of JASEGB010000003.1, forward strand.
TTTCAAGAGTTTTACGGTGATCGGGGAAACCCGCCTGCCGCAGCGAGGTACGATCGGGCAGGCCATTAGATTTGGACTTTCGGCAGTTCGCAATGTGGGCAGTAGCGTCATCGATTCAATTATCCAGGCAAGGGAGAAGGGAGGCTCCTTCAAATCCATTTACGATTTCTGTGAAAGAGTTGATTTGACCGTGATCAATAAAAGAGCCTTGGAGAGTTTAATCAAGGGTGGAGCCTTCGATTCCTGTGGAGATACTCGAAAACATCTTTTAAGCATTTACGAACGGGCTATGGAGGCAGGATTGCGCAAGCGAAGGGATAGGGAGGTAGGACAATTCACCTTTTTCGATCTTCATCAAGACGAGTTCCGCGAGACCTCTGAACAACGCGCTGAAGATGAATTTTCCAAGGAAGAATTGCTCGCCCACGAAAAGGAGATGCTCGGTCTGTACGTGAGCGATCATCCCTTGTTGGGGGTAGAAAAATTACTTCGGAATCGCACCACAACCTCCATTGGTGAACTGCGGGAGCAGGGGGAAGGGGGTTCCGTTCGCATTGGCGGTATCATCACTCGCATAAGCCGCATTACCACCAGGAGAGGTGAAATAATGGCCTTTTTGACCTTAGAGGATCTGGAGGGTTCCGTTGAGGTTGTTCTTTTCCCCACGGTTTATCAAAAGCACAGAGAATTGCTGAAGGAGGATAGGATAATCGAGGTCAAAGGGCGAGTCGATGTCAAAGAGGAAGATATCAAAGTCATAGGTCAAGAGGTTGAGATGTTAAATAATAACAGCAACCGCAGCAGCAAGAGCCCTTTTCCTTTATGTATCAAGTTGCCTCTGAAAAGCTTCAATAGGAAGCTCATTGACCAAATCAAAGAGATTTTAGAGACCCATCCCGGTTCCTCCCCAGTATACCTCCAACTTACCGAAGAAAATAAGACGACCACTTTTCGATTGGGTGTCAAATATCGCGTGAAAACTCAAAGTAGCTTATTTGCTGAACTAAAGGAGCTCCTCGGGGAGGACAGCGTTTTTATTGACAATGGTCGCAACCAGCACATATAATTAATCCAAGTTGGAAGTTGCGGGGGGCTCTTTGGCAAGTTTAAAATCCCCGTAGCACGGGGGCTTGTTTGCCCACATGAGTGCCCCCGCAATACTTTGGTTATTAAACTCCTTAGTTTGGCAAATTTCAATTCCAGATAAGTGGTTTTATCTGCATAAATACTCTCTTCCGTAGCAAATGTAAAATGCAAAACTAAAAATGTAAAATGACAAAGAAAAATTTAAAATGACTGTGCAAACTTAAATTTTGCCAAGGTACAGGAAGATATTCCAATTGAGGGGTTCAGTGATGATGCCAATCATTAAAATCGAGAAATTCGATGAGACCAAGGTCGAGGAATTTCTGGCACGCCCTGTATTGGAAGACGAGGCTGCTCTAAAGGCGGTGCGGCAAATACTTGAGGATGTACGAAGAGAAGGGGATCGAGCTCTACTCAAATATACGAAGGAGTTTGATGGAGCCGATTTGACAGAAATGGGATTGGCGGTAAGAAAAGAAGAGATTCATGAGGCTTACTCGAGCGTGGGTGAGGAGTTTGTCGCTGCGATTAGGTTTGCCAAAGAGCGCATTCTCGGTTTCCATGAGAAACAGAAGACGAGTTCGTGGTTTACAACTGAGAAAGAGGGCATCTGGCTTGGGCAGTTGATTCGTCCAATTACCAGAGTTGGAATTTACATTCCCGGCGGTTTAGCTTCCTATCCCTCCACGGTGCTCATGAATGCCATTCCCGCCAGCGTGGCTGGGGTGAAGGAAATTGCCATGTGCGTTCCACCGAGATCCGATGGCAAGATGAACCCTTTCACCCTAGTAGCAGCGGAGGAAACGGGCGTAGATGAAATTTACAAACTGGGAGGAGCTCAAGCTATAGCAGCTTTAGCTTATGGAACGGAAACTGTAAAGAAGGTGGATAAGATCACAGGTCCGGGAAACATCTATGTGAACCTGGCTAAAAAACTCGTTGTGGGTCATGTTGGCATCGATATGTTGGCGGGTCCAAGCGAGGTGTTAATTCTCGCCGATGAAAAGGCTGATCCGAGGTTTATAGCCGCTGATATGCTTGGTCAGGCAGAGCACGCACCGGATGCCACCGCTTTACTCATCACCACCTCCCTTAAGCTTGCTGAGAGGGTTAATTCGGCTGTTCATGAACAACTTTCTGGCTTGAAGCGGCGGGAGGTTGCCGAGGAATCCATAAAGAATCGAGGGAGAGTGTTTGTCGTCTCGGATATAGAGATGGGAATAAAATTGGCCAACGCCATTGCCCCCGAACACCTGGAGTTAATGGTTGAAGAGCCCTTAAAATTTTTAAATGATATCGAGAACGCCGGAGCCATTTTTCTCGGTCCCTATTCCACCGAGGCGCTGGGTGATTATATGGCTGGGCCGAACCATGTCCTTCCCACTGGAGGAAGTGCCCGGTTTTCCTCGCCCTTGGGCGTGGATGACTTCGCCAAGAAATCGAGCGTGCTCATCTTCACAAAGAGTGGGTTGGAAAAGCTCGCGAAGGCCGTCACCGTTCTAGCTCAGGCCGAGGGACTGGAAGGCCATGCAAAGTCCGTGAAGATAAGAGTCGAGGGCAGCGAATAGATGCCATTCTCCCACAAATTCGTGGAGGTTCAACCGCATCTTCTTGTGCGAAAAGAGATGATGGGCATCTTACCTCTAATTGATGGTTTGGTGCTGGACATAGACGGAGTAATCCTCGATGTATCCCGATCCTTCAGAGTCGCCATAAGCAAGACCACTCAATATTATTTTTCAAAAATACTCAATTGGGGGGGCAGTTCCACGCTGATTAGACCTAAGGAGACTCAACTTTTTAAACTCGCAGGAGGATTTAACAATGATTGGGAGTTAACCTATGGAGTCGTTCTCTTTTATCTGGGAAAATCCCAGAAATTTTCGAGCCAAAATTTGGATTTTTTAAGATCGGAGGGCGAATCCCTGGAGGAATTTACGGAGAAGGTTCGAGATTTAGGTGGAGGGCTCAAAACGTTAGAAAAGTTGATATTTAGCTCTCTACCCCAGGGACAGCAACGCAAGGTCACCGAACTCTGGCGAAAGGACGTGATAAAAAGGGTTTTTCAAGAGTATTACGGAGGGGTGGATTATTGTCAAAGGTTATACGGTTTTAATCCGACCCTCGTTAAACAAAAAGGATTGCTCAATGAAGAGAGGGTTCTTATGGATAGAGAGAAAATAAAATTCTTTTACCCCAAAGTTGCCGTGATCACAGGAAGGACGGGAAAGGAAACGGTAGTAGCCTTGGAGAGAGCCAATTTAGCCGATCTTATTCCATCTCACCTGGTTTTATCCGATGATGGCGGTGTCCTTAAAAAGCCAAATTCCGAGGTTCTTCTAAGCTTAGGGATCAAAATGCAAACTCGGGTGGGAATATATATGGGTGACACATGGGATGACCTGCAAACGGTCCGTAATTTCGGGAAAATCCACACGCAAATGAGATTCCTTTCCTGCATCATTTCTCGCAAGCGATCTGAAGCACCCATTTACATTGAAGGTGGAGTGGATATCCTAGCCAGGAATCCCAATGGTGTATTATCATTTATTATAAAATCAAAGGAGATGGAGGAGGAAAGTGGAGCGAACTAGCACGGTAAAAAGGGAGACCAAAGAGACTTCAATCAACATTTCCTTGGATATCGATGGGAAGGGTTTGTCCAAAATCGATACCGGTATACCCTTCCTCGACCACATGCTTGAGCTATTTGCTAAGCATGGTCTATTCGATTTGACCATCGAAGCGAGGGGAAATTTACACATCGATGCACACCACACCATAGAAGATGTGGGCATTTGCTTGGGTCAAGCATTTCGGCAGTGTTTGGGGGATAAAAAGGGGATAAGAAGATTTGGTTTTAGCATCGTTCCCATGGACGAAGCTCTTGTTCTGACCTCTTTGGATATAAGTGGGCGCTCCCGTCTTTTCTACGATGTGGAGCTCCCCATGGAAGCCATCGGGAATTTCGATGTGAGCCTGATTCATGAATTCTTTCATGCCTTTGTGAACCACTCTGCCATCACCCTCCATATCAAGGTTTTATTTGGTAAGAACACCCATCATATCATTGAGGCAATATTCAAGAGCTTGGGCACAGCTTTGGATATGGCTACAGCGATCGACCCCAGGAGAATGGAGGAAGTACCCTCCACCAAGGGCCAACTCTAATCCTGTTGGCTGTTGGCCAATTTGCTGGTTAGCTAAAAAATTAAACCTAGCCAATTAACAAACCAGCAAACCAGTTTAAGGGTGAATGGAATTGATAGTGATAGTGGATTATGGAATGGGGAATTTAAGGAGTGTGCAAAAGGGTTTTGAAAAAGTTGGGTACGAAGCCTTTATAATCTCCGATCCGGAGGTGATTCGCAAATCTTCTGGTGTGGTGCTTCCCGGAGTAGGAGCCTTCGCTGATGCCATGCACAATTTACGGGCTTCTGGATTAGGTGATGCTGTTTTGGAAATTCTCTCTCAAAGTAAGCCCTTTTTGGGTATTTGTTTGGGACTACAACTCCTCTTTACTGAGAGTGAGGAGGATGGCTTGCACAAGGGTCTTGGTATAATAAAGGGTCGAGTTTTGCGTCTTCCACCGGAAGTTAAAGTTCCGCATATGGGGTGGAATCGGATAAAAAAGGTGTGCGAAGCGCCTATCCTTCAAGGTATCTCCGATGGTTCTTATTTCTATTTCGTCCATTCCTACTATGTGGATCCAAAAGACAGCGATATCGTCTGCACCACTACTGAATATGGTATCGAGTTCACTTCCAGCATCTGGAAGGATAATATTTTTGCAGTTCAATTTCACCCGGAGAAAAGCAGCAAGTTGGGATTAAAAATATTAAAGAATTTTGGAGGTATGGTTTATGCTCATCTATCCCGCAGTTGATATCCTGGGCGGAAAATGTGTACGCCTTTTTCAGGGAAGATTTGAAACCGTGAAGGTTTATTCCGAAGATCCTGCGGAGATGGCGAAGAGGTGGGAGGATGAAGGCGCTCAATTCTTGCATGTCGTGGATCTTAACGGTGCTGCCTCTGGTAAATCTCAAAATTTACCGGCCATCGAAAAAATCATCAAATCTGTGGGTATTCCCATCCAAGTTGGTGGAGGAATAAGAGATATTAAAACTGTGGAAAAGATATTGGATTTGGGAGTTCGAAGAGCTGTCTTGGGAACCGCGGTTATAAATGCTCCAGAGTTTGTTGCCGAAGCATGCCTGAAATTTGGACCTAAAATCGTAGCCGCCATCGATGCCCGAAGTGGGAAGGTAGCCATAAGCGGCTGGAGAGAGAGTACGGAATATGATGCATGGGAGGTCGCTCGGGAGTTGAAGATGCTTGGCATTTCGCGTTTAATTTACACGGATATCCTCTCCGATGGAACACAGCGTGGGATCAATTTTGACGCTGTGCGAGACATGGTTCAAACGATTGACATCTCTCTGATCGTTTCCGGGGGAGTATCCAGTTTGGAAGATATCATAAATCTCAAAAGGTTGGAGCCTTTAGGAGTGGAGGGCGTCATCGTTGGTACAGCCCTATATGAGGGAACATTTTCTCTTAAAGAAGCGATGGCTGCAGCGGGTTGTGCTACCGGTAGGTGAAGGAAGTGCTGACTAAACGGATCATTCCTTGCCTGGATGTGAAAGAGGGCAGGGTGGTAAAGGGAGTAAAATTTGTGAACCTCAGAGATGCGGGGGATCCCGTAGAGTTAGCAGCGGTCTATGACAGGGAAGGTGCGGATGAACTGGTCTTTCTGGACATCACTGCCTCCTATGAGAAGCGAGGGATAATGGTGGATGTGGCTCGGCGCACCGCGGAGGAGGTTTTCATCCCATATACGGTGGGCGGGGGCATCAGAACCATGGAGGATATCAGAAATCTTCTTTCTGCTGGTGCCGACAAGGTCTCTTTAAATACCGCTGCGGTGAAGAATCCGCAGATTGTAAGGGAAGCTTCTAAGAAGTTTGGAAGCCAGTGCATCGTGGTTGCCATAGATGCGAAGAGAGTTCACGGTTCACTCCCGACTTTAAAGTGGGAAGTTTACATAAATGGGGGAAGAACACCCACCGGTTTGGATGCTGTGGAATGGGCAAGGAAGGTTGAGAGCCTTGGGGCGGGAGAAATCTTGCTTACCAGCATGGATAGGGATGGCACAAAGAATGGGTATGATATCGCGCTAACCCGAGCCGTCTCAAGCGCCATTAATATACCCGTCATCGCCTCGGGAGGTGCTGGAAAGTTGGAGCATTTCCTCGAAGTGATCGTTGAAGCGAATGCAGATGCCGTGCTCGCCGCCTCTCTTTTCCATTACGGAGAGTTAATAATCAAAGAAGTTAAAGAATATTTAAAAGAGCATGGAATTCCCGTAAGATTGTGAAAAATTTCTCCAAAGGAATTTCTCCTTTCTTTATAATGTAATGGAGCAAATAGAATCAGAGGAAAGGGAATGATCTTTGCATTTTAAATTTGTCATTTGAGGTTTCTAGTGTTGCTTGAGTATAGGAAGGAGTTCACGTGAAGAAGGATATACTCAGTGAGGTAAAGTTAAAATTCGATGAGAGAGGATTGATCCCTGCCATAGTCCAGGATTTTAAAACTGGCGAGGTGCTGATGCTTGCCTATATGAATGAAGAATCCCTCAAGAAGACTTTGGAGAGTGGCGAGACCTGGTTTTGGAGCCGCTCCCGCCGGGAGTTATGGCATAAAGGGGAAAGTTCGGGAAATATCCAGAGAGTAAAGGAAATCCGCTACGATTGTGATGAGGATACATTATTGGTTTTGGTGGAGCAAATCGGAGTCGCCTGCCACACCGGCAATAGAACCTGCTTTTACCGAACCCTCAAGAAATAAGCTGCAATCTCAGCTATATAAATTGAGATGGCCTTAAGGCTGGAAGGAAGTGAGAACCGATTGCTCTCAACCTCTCTCGGGGTTGTGGCAACCCCACCGGCTTCGCGAACCTTCAGCCCGGTGACGTGGTTGTGGATTTCGGCTGTGGAGGCGGAATCGACGTTATTCTGTCTGCTCACAAGATCGGCTCACAAGGTAGAGTGGTCGGAATAGATTTCGCGCGTCAAATGATCGAGCGGGCAAAGCAGGCTGTGATTGAGGCGGGCTTGCAAGACAGGAACATTGAACTCCGCGTCTCGGCTATGGAGAATACACAGCTTCCAGACAGGTTCGCGGATGTAGTGATCTCCAACTGCGTTATCAACCTGTGCCCCGACAAGGATGCTGTGTATGAGGAAGCCTTACGTATTCTGAGACCCGGTGGGCGGTTCGCCATCTCGGATATTGTTCTCACAGAGAACATCAATCCTGAGCTGCAAGAGCGCTTTCGGTCAACTTGGGCAGGATGTCTGGGAGGGGCTATTATAGAAGAGGACTACTTGCAGATGGTGAGGCAAGCGGGTTTTGCTGAGATTAAGATTGTAGCGCGTCATACCCTTACCCCTGAAGAACTGGGGGCAATGGCTTGTTGTCCGGGCGAGGAATTCACACCCGCCCCCGCGAAAGAGGATCTTGCTGTCGTGCAAGGGAAAGTGACGAGCATTAAGTTCACGGCAGTCAAGCCATCTCTCAGGCAGGAAACGGAATAGAGCCGCCTACCTCTCTGAGCGGTGAAATTGGTTGGGTGTGCGAGTATAGCCGTGAGGTTAGGCCTCATCCGCTGAGAGGGCGGCAGGCGAACTTTGTTTAACCCGGAAACGATATGGGAAATTTCGGAACAAATGGTTAGATATTTTTAACCGGTTGTAAAATTAACCGTTAGAGGAAATGATGGAATGGATTCACAGATGATAGAATATTACGAGTACATAGAACCAAAGCTCAGGCAAAAGAGAATTACGATAAAATCAGTTGGTTTTATGATTATTTTGCCGGAGTATTTGAGAAAAAATTCAGAAACATGGCGGTAGAGAGTTAAAGATGTTTTAAGATCTGGTGAAGGCTCGGAGTTCTCAGCATGTCGAAAGAAAATGGAAGGAATTTTTCGATGCTTAGCGAATATATATTGCAAAGAATCACGTATTAATGTTAAACTTTATGAAAATTGAAATATATTATAAAGTCGGTGATGGGGACTAGTAGTTTAGAGGGCTTAGCCACAGAGAGTCGGGATTTGCTGAAACCCGGTGCAAGTCTCTAAATGAATGGACCTCTGAGATGCAAACCGAAAATGGTCTTGGTTGGTGTGGACCAAGACTGTAAGTAGGTTATGACGGAAACTTTCACCGTTAAAAGAAAGAGGGTATTATCTGTACCCGTGGAGTGACCTATAGGTAATTAGGGTGGCACCGCGAGAAAAGCCTCTCGTCCCTCGATGAGAGGCTTTTTTGTTTAGAATTGTCGCAGTTCGTGGCTCGATGCTCGACCCTAAAGATTTATCCGAGCGGCGAGCGACGATACTCAGGCGACGAGGGGGAAGAAATATGTATCGTCCGTGTCGAAGTGAGTTTAAACGTTTGGCAAGGGAGTATAATTTGATACCGGTGTATCGGGAGATCGTCGCCGATACGGATACACCCGTTTCGGCTTTTAAGAAGCTGGGTGAGAGCACCAACGCTTTTCTTTTGGAGAGCGTTGAGGGCGGAGAAAGGCTTGGGCGTTATTCCTTTTTGGGTAATAATCCTTACCTCATTATCACCTGCGACGATGGTAACTTGCAGATCATGCAGGGACAAAAGTTGACAAAAATATCGAATATTCACGATCCCCTGAAGATCATTGAAGAGATATTCTCCCAATATCGCCCCGCCCAAATGGAGGAGCCCCCACCGTTTTATGGTGGAGCCGTGGGCTATCTGGGCTATGATGTCATCCGATACTTCGAAGATATTCCCAGGACCACTCAGGATGATTTACACCTCCCCGAAATGATCTTTGTCTTCACGGATACCATTCTCATCTTTGATCATCTAAAGCACAAAATTAAGGTGGTAGCCAACGCCCATATCGATGGCGAAGCCGATGAGGCTTACGATCAAGCCATTTGTAAAGTCGAAGATCTAATCGAAAGGCTAAAACAACCCGTTGTTCATACTCCCCTTCGGGAATACTCCTATCTCTCAGCAGGTATCCCCCATCCTCACCTGGGATCTAACATGTCAAAGGAGGATTTCATCGAAGCCGTGAGTGAGGCAAAGGGATATATTAGAGCTGGAGATATTCTTCAAGTCGTATTATCGCAGAGATTCTCCACCGAGATTAAGGCTGATCCCTTTGATATTTATCGGGCGTTAAGGATGATAAATCCATCACCCTACATGTATTACTTGAAATTTGGAGATTTAAAGCTCATTGGCTCATCCCCTGAGCCCTTGGTGAAGGTCCAAGGCTCCTATGCAATTACCCGTCCCATCGCGGGCACTCGCCCCCGTGGGGAAACGGATGAGGAGGATAGAAAACTCGAGACCGAACTGTTGAGCGACGAAAAGGAACGGGCTGAACACATCATGCTCGTGGATCTGGGTCGGAATGATTTGGGCAGGATATGCAAGCCGGGCAGTGTGAAGGTGGAAGAACTGATGTTCATCGAAAGATATTCCCATGTAATGCACATCGTCTCCACCGTCGGTGGAACTTTGAGGAAAGATAAAAATGCCTTCGACGTTTTAAGAGCGGCTTTCCCCGCGGGAACCGTCACGGGTGCTCCCAAAATAAGGGCTATGGAAATCATCGATGAGCTTGAACCGACTTTGAGGGGTCCGTATGCGGGAGCTGTAGGATACTTCAGTTATTCTGGAAATTTGGATTCGTGCATAACTATAAGGACGATCATTGTTGTGGGAAATAAAGCATATGTACAAGCTGGAGCGGGGATCGTTTACGATTCTGTCCCCGAGAGGGAATTTCAGGAATCCGTGAATAAAGCTCAGGCACTCCTTTCAGCGGTTCATATGGCGGAGAATAGTTTGGGAGCTACAAATGATACTAATGATAGATAACTATGACTCATTTACATATAATCTGGTTCAATACTTGGGGGAGCTTGGGGCGGACCTCCGTGTTTTCCGCAATGATAAAATCTCCGTCTCTGAGATTGAAAAATTAAACCCCACACACATCGTGATCTCCCCAGGTCCATGTACCCCAAATGAGGCAGGCATTTCCATGAATGTGGTGAAATATTTTGCTGGGAAAATTCCCATCTTGGGGGTTTGTTTGGGACATCAATCCATTGCTCAGGTATTTGGGGGAAGGATTATCCGCGCTCCAGTTCCAGTTCACGGGAAAACTTCCCTAATTTATCACGATGGAAAGACCATATACCGAGAAATCGAAAATCCCTTCGTTGCTACCAGATATCATTCCCTGATAGTGGAAAGAGTTACCCTCCCCGATTGTTTTGAGATATCTGCGGAGACGAAGGATCGGATCATCATGGGAATTAGACACAAGAAGTCTCCAATCGAGGGGGTACAGTTCCACCCAGAGTCCATTTTGACGGCGGAGGGTAAGAAAATTTTGAAGAATTTTTTGGACATTGGTTGAAAGGGTCCCGGTTAAAGTTCTGGGTTCTAGGTTCAAGGTTCTGGGTCAAGAGTCAGGGGTCGAGGGACGAGGGTCAATGAACGGTGAATGGTCAACGGTGAACGAATTAAGGTTAAAGGGAGAGGAGGTGTAACTTGTGATCGTTGAGGCCATTAGAAAAGTAGTTGAGCAAAAGGATTTAACCTCGGAGGAGGCAGCATCGGTGATGGAGGAGATAATGAGCGGTAAGGCAACCGAAGCTCAAATTGCCTCCTTCCTCACCGCTCTTCGGATGAAGGGAGAGACCGTCGACGAGATCTCAGAATTTGCCAAGGTGATGAGGGCTCATGCCATTCGGATCAGTCCAAAAGTGGCGGATTTGGCGGATACTTGCGGGACGGGGGGAGATGTTTCACATACCTTTAACATCTCCACGGTCACTGCCTTTGTGGCTTCGGGAGCCGGTGTACACATCGCCAAGCATGGAAATCGTTCCGTTTCCAGTCGCTGTGGGAGCGCGGATGTTCTAGAGGCTCTCGGTGTAAAGATCGATTTGTCTCCCAAGGTGGTCGAAGCTTGTATCGATGAGGTTGGGATAGGTTTTTTGTTTGCCCCCCTGCTTCATCCGGCGATGAAATACGCCACTCCCGTCAGACGAAATATCGGTATTAGAACGGTCTTTAATATCCTGGGTCCCCTCACCAATCCCGCCTTTGCTTCGGCTCAGATTTTAGGGGTTTATGATCCCTCCCTCGCTCCTATGCTGGCTAAGGTACTCGGAAATTTGGGGGTAACGCATGCCCTCGTAGTTCACGGTGACGGGCTGGATGAGTTAACCAATACCGGCGAGAGTTGCATCTCAGAGCTCGTAGATGGAAAGGTAAAGAATTACAGGATAACCCCCGAGCAATTCGATTTGCCCAGGGTAAAAGTCGATGACCTCAGGGGCGGAACCGTTAAGCAAAATGCTCAAATTATGAGAAGCATCTTATCGGGTGAAAGAGGACCCCGAAGGGACATCGTGCTTCTAAATGCTGCGGCGGCTTTGGTTGCAGCGGACAAGGCTAAAGATCTTGGGAAGGGTTTGAAACTCGCCGCTGAATCAATCGATAGCGGAGCGGCTCTCGAAAAACTCGAAAAACTCATGGAATTCACCAACAAAATGAAGGGATGAGGGACTTATTTGGTGTGCTGTTATGATTCTAAACGAGATAATTAGGGATAAGAGATGTGAGATAGAACAGAGAAAAAAGAATATAGGTCTTGAGACCTTACGGGAGCGGATATCTTCCTTGCCTCCTACGAGGGATTTTAAGGCCGCTCTTAAGAAACCGGGTCTAAGTTTCATCGCGGAGGTGAAAAGGGCATCTCCATCGGCTGGTGTAATTAGAGAAGATTTCAATCCGGCGGGAATTGCTCGGGTTTGCGAGGGAAATGGTGCCGCTGCCATCTCTGTGCTAACCGATCGACATTTCCAGGGAAGCTTGCAACATCTGAAAGATATAAGGGCTGAAACGTCGATTCCCATCCTACGTAAGGATTTCATCATAGATGAATTCCAGGTTTATGAGTCTAGAGCGAGCGGTGCCGACGCCATACTTTTGATCGCGAATATCCTTTCAATTGAGGAGATATCAAAGCTTCTCTCGCTCGCTCGAAAACTGGATTTGGATGTTATTGTGGAGGTCCACAATCGCCAGGAGTTAAAGAAGGTATTAAAGACAAACGTGGAAATTATTGGTATAAATAATAGAAACCTCAGCGATTTCAAGGTTGATATTTCGGTCACTCCAAAGCTCATTGGGTTTATCCCCAAGAACAAGATCGTTGTGAGTGAAAGCGGTATCCATACGGCACAAGACGTTGAGTTTTTGAAGGAGGTGGGGGTTAATGCAATTTTAGTTGGAGAAGCGCTCATGAGAAGCGATGATATTGCGGTGAAGATTAGAGAATTATTGGGCAGCCAAGATCGATGAGCGATGTTCGAGTAGTGGTTAGCGTTGAAGAAAATAATAATTAAACTGCTAATCCCTTATCGCTGATCGAAAATCATCAAAAGGGGGGAATAAGTAGATGGAAGAAACGAAAATCATTTTGAGTGAAAGAGAGATGCCCACAGCATGGTACAATATCTTACCGGATTTACCAAAGCCATTAGAGCCATATTTGAATCCGCAGACGAAGGAACCATCGGGTCTTGCTCTCCCACCACCCCTGTTTGCTGCGGAACTTAGTAAGCAGGAGTCGAGCACGGAGCGCTGGATAGATATACCTGGAAAAGTAATAGACATCTACAGATTGTATCGTCCAACACCTCTCTTTAGAGCGAAGAGACTAGAGGCGGCACTAGATACCCCAGCCAAGATCTATTACAAGTATGAGGGTTGGAGTCCACCGGGAAGTCACAAGCCTAACACTGCTATTGCCCAAGCATACTATGCCAAGGAACAGGGTGTGAAGCGTTTGACCACTGAAACCGGAGCTGGACAATGGGGTAGTGCTTTAACCATGGCTTGCAGGTTGATGGATCTGGATTGCACGGTTTACATGGTCAAAGTGAGTTACCACCAGAAACCCTACCGCAGAGTTCTCATGGAGACCTGGGGAGCTCAAGTGATTCCTAGTCCCAGTGAGAAAACTCAATGTGGGCAAGAGATACTGGCGAAGGACCCAGAGTGTCCCGGTAGTTTGGGAATAGCCATAAGCGAGGCGGTAGAAGACGCGGGCACTCACGATGATGCCTTGTATTCGCTGGGGAGCGTATTGAATCACGTTCTGCTTCACCAAACCATAATAGGGTTGGAATGCAAAAAACAATTTGAAAAAATAGATGAATATCCGGATGTCATCTTCGGTTGCATCGGCGGTGGCAGTAGCCTGGGTGGAATTTGCCTACCCTTCGTAAAAGACAAGCTGGAGGGAAAGAAGGTAAGAGTAGTAGCTGTTGAACCCACCGCCTGTCCAACGCTCACGAAGGGTATTTACGCCTACGACTATGGCGATACGGCACACCTGGCCCCCATAGCGAAGATGTACACATTGGGTCACACCTTCGTTCCGCCTCCCATACATGCCGGTGGACTTCGCTACCATGGTGATTCGCCGCTTATGTGCGCACTTTATGATCAAGGTATAATAGAAGCTCAAGCCCATCACCAGAATCCGGTATTTGAGGCAGCGGTTACCTTTGCCCAAGCCGAGGGGATAGTTCCCGCTCCCGAGACTGCTCATGCAGTCAAAGCAGCCATCGATGAAGCAATTAAGTGCAAGAAGAGTGGTGAGTCGGAGAATATCCTCATTAACTTCACGGGTCATGGGTATTTCGACCTCGCCGCTTATGATGATTATCTTGCAGGCAAGTTAGCGGACTACGAGTATCCAAGGGAAAAGATAGAGGAGGCTCTGGCGCATTTACCTAAAATCTAAAACAAAGTGAGGAAGTGAAGGAGTGAATAGTGAGTGAAGTTAAAGAGCAAAATCCGTCGAACGTCGAACGACGAATGAATAAATAAATTAAGCGTTCGACATACGACATTTATCGTTCAGCAAGGGGAATCACTTCTCACTTGAATCACTCGAATCACTTTTATCCATGGTTAGAGTTAAAATATGTGGTATAACCAATTTAGAAGATGCGCTCCTGGTGGTGAAACTGGGAGCGGATGCTTTAGGTTTCGTTTTTGCCGAAAGCCCGCGATGCATTGAGCCTCAAGTGGCTGCTGAAATCATAAAAGCCATTCCTCCCTTTGTGAGTAGGGTGGGAATTTTTGTCGACGAAGATGAAACCTGGGTTAAAACGGTTGCTACCATATGCGGCTTAGATATCCTACAATTTCATGGAAGTGAGTCGGCGAGTTATTGCATGCAGTTTGAACGGAAGATAATCAAAGCCTTTCGAATTAAGCAATTCTCTGATTTGGATATATTTCCGGGGTACAGAGCAGTGGATGCCTTCCTTTTGGATACCTTCGTTGAAGGGAGATGTGGGGGAACGGGTAAGACATTCGATTGGAGGATTGCTAGGAAGGCAAAGGAATTTGGAAAGCCGATCATCCTTTCCGGAGGACTTAATCCCGATAACGTTGCTGAAGCGATTCGATTGGTTAAACCTTATGCCGTCGATGTCAGCAGTGGTGTAGAGAAGGAACCGGGCAAAAAGGACCCCGATAAATTAAGAGCATTCTTTGAAAATGTCCGTAGTTGGGAGTCTCTTAGTAAGTAGTCGGTAGTGTAATACCAACTTTAACAGGGAGATGGTTTGAATTGTTGCCGGACAGAACTGGTCATTTCGGCGAGTTTGGGGGGAAATTTGTTCCAGAGACATTGATGACTGCCCTCGCTGAGCTGGAGGAAGCTTACAACAAATATAAAGAGGATGAAGATTTTCAGCGAGAGCTTGACTACTATTTAAAAGAGTATGCAGGACGTCCCACACCCTTATATTTCGCCGAGAGACTGAGTCAACGCTTTGGAGGAGCCAAAATTTATTTAAAGCGGGAGGATCTATGCCACACCGGTGCACATAAAATTAACAACACTATCGGGCAGGTCCTCTTGGCTAGGAGGATGGGTAAGACCAGAATCATTGCCGAAACTGGAGCAGGTCAACACGGTGTTGCCACCGCGACCGCCGCTGCAATGTTTGGAATTCCCTGCCAGGTGTATATGGGCGAAGAGGATGTCAAGAGACAATCCCTCAATGTTTTCAGAATGAAATTACTTGGTGCGGAGGTGATTCCGGTCTCAAGCGGTAGCAAGACCTTAAAGGATGCCATCAATGAAGCCATCAGGGATTGGGTAACCAATGTTGAGACCACCCACTATGTTATAGGCTCCGTTGTCGGTCCCCATCCCTATCCAATGATGGTTCGCGATTTCCAAACCGTGATTGGCATGGAAACTAAGGAACAGATATTGGAGAAGGAAGGGCGCCTTCCGGATTATATAGTTGCCTGTGTTGGTGGAGGCAGTAACTCCATAGGCATCTTCTATCCCTTTCTTGAGACCAGGGTCAAATTGATCGGAGTGGAAGCGGCTGGGCGGGGACTCAAAACCCGGAGGCACGGTGCATCTCTTTGCGAGGGGACGAAGGGTATACTCCACGGCTCCTTAAGCTATGTACTTCAAGACCAATATGGACAAATCAGACCGGCTCATTCTATCTCCGCTGGGTTGGATTATCCGGGGGTGGGACCAGAACACAGCTATCTGAAGAAAAAAGGTCTTGCTACCTACACTGCTATTACGGATAAAGAGGCGTTAGAAGCATTTCAACTTCTCTCGGAAACCGAAGGTATTCTCCCCGCCTTAGAACCAGCCCATGCCATCGCCTATCTTAAACAACTCGCCCCAAATCTATCCAAGGATGAGATAATTGTGGTGAATCTCTCGGGTAGAGGCGACAAAGATGTCCAAGTGGTTGCTCAGGCATTGGGAGTCGAAGTACAAGTGAATTCTCATGAGTAGAATCGAGGAAAGGTTTAAAAAACTTAAAGGGAAAGGAAGAGCTGCTTTAATTCCCTATACAATGGCTGGTTATCCAACCTTGAATGGATCCAAGAGGATTATAGAGGCGTTAGCTGAGTGGGGAGATATCATCGAAATCGGGATACCCTATTCGGATCCGCTTGCCGATGGTGCAACCATTCAAAAGGCATCTGTGGTAGCGTTATCACAGGGAATAAAGACACCGCAAGTTCTGGAGATGATCGCAGATATCCGGAGGGTAACTGATACACCATTTGTCATCATGACTTACTACAATGCGATTTATAAATATGGTCTTGACGTCTTTGCAAAAGCCGTTGCAGGGGTGGGAGTCGATGGAGTGATTATTCCGGATTTGCCCCCTGAGGAGGCTCATCCTTGGTGCTCGGTTGCCAAAGCAAATTCCATCGACACCATTTTTTTGCTCGCCCCCACTAGCACCGAGGACAGGATTAGGAAAGTGGCATCCGCATGTTGTGGATTCATTTACTGCGTTTCCCTAACTGGGGTTACTGGAGCAAGAGAAGCTCTATCCATTACCCTACCTCAGTTTATCTCACGGGTAAGAGTGCTGACCGACAAGCCATTGGCGATCGGTTTTGGGATCTCCTCTCCCGAACATGCCAGGGAAGTTGCGAAAATTGCCGATGGTGTCATAATAGGAAGCGCGCTCATCGATCTCATAGATAAGGCAAAGGATGAGCGGGAACAAATAGCCAGCGTAACTGGATTTGTGAGAGATATACTGGCTGCATTAGGGAGGTAAAAGTGAGGAAATAATGCCCATTTCCGAATGGTTCCATAAGAAGGGTAAGAATGGTGGAATAAATCCATCTTCTGAAAAGCGCGAGATCCCCGAGGGGATTTGGTCGAGGTGTGCTGCTTGCAACGAGATCATCTTCCAAGGAGAACTACTCAGGAATCACAGGGTCTGTCCAAAGTGCAATTACCATTTTTCATTAACTCCCTGGGAGCGAATAAATCTCCTCATTGACGGAAATACTTTTAAGGAGTTTAATCCTCATCTTTGTTCAAAAGATCCCCTTGAATTTGTTGCTGCCAAGTCTTACCTGGAAAGCTTGAGTCAAGCGAGGGAAAGGACCGGACTCGATGAAGCCGTAGTCACCGGTGAAGGTCAACTCAATGGGCATAAGGTCATTTTGGGTGTCATGGACTTTCGATTCGTCGGGGGAAGTATGGGTTCTGTGGTAGGAGAGAAGATCACAAGGATTGTGGAAAAGGCGGAAAAAGAGAGGATTCCTCTGATTACAGTCTCGGCATCCGGGGGAGCTCGAATGCAAGAGGGCATGCTCTCACTAGCGCAAATGGCTAAGACCAGCGCAGCCCTCGCCCGCCTTCATGAGGCAAGGGTTCCCTATATTGCCATACTGACCCATCCCACCACTGGAGGGGTTGCCGCCAGCTTTGCCATGCTCGGGGACGTAATAATTTCGGAACCAAGGGCTTTGATCGGATTCGCAGGCCCCAGGGTTATCGAAAAAACCATGAAACAAAAGCTCCCCCGAGGTTTCCAGACGGCGGAGTTCTTGCTTGAGCATGGCATGATCGATATGGTCGTTGTTCGAGGTGAACTAAAATCGACCATCTCCAAACTCCTAGATTTCTTCACAGGATAATTTCCTAGACACAATATATTTAAAGAAATTTTCTGAATTCGCCATTTGTTTGTCAATTGTAGATTTTGTTTGTCTTGAGAAAAGGATTGTAGTAGAAGTCGATGGTGGACAACATCAAAAAGAAAAAGATAGAGATAAAGATATCGAAGACAATGAAGTTCTTAAAAATACAAAAAGATATGCTCCCATCAAAGGAGAGAAAAAGAGTATCCACTAAAAACGGAGAAGAGCCTAAATTTAAGACCGTAAGGTGCTGAGATGCCAAGACGAAGATTCATGCTCGATTTCGAGAGACCCATAGTGGAACTGGAGAATAAGTTAGAGGAGTTAAAGCAATCGCCCCTCTCTTCCCAGCCTGAAATAGCGGGGGAAATCGAATACCTAGAAGCTCAAGTCGAGAAGTTAAAGAAGAAAGTTTATTCTGAATTAAGTCCCTGGAAAAAGGTACAAATTGCCAGACATCCAGATCGCCCCCGAACATCGGATTACATCAATTTAATCTTCACCGATTTCCTTGAACTCCATGGAGATAGACTTTTTCGGGATGACCCCGCAATTATAGGTGGACCCGCCTTTTTAGGTCACCAGAGGGTGATGATCATAGGTCATCAGAAGGGCAAGGATACCAAGGAAAATTTGTTACGAAATTTTGGTATGCCTCATCCGGAAGGTTATAGGAAGGCTTTGAGATTGATGAAACTAGCGAAGAAATTTAACATCCCCATTTTGTGTTTCATCGACACACCTGGTGCCTACCCAGGTATTGGGGCGGAGGAGAGGGGGCAAGCCATTGCCATCGCCAATAATTTGATGGAAATGAGCTTGCTTTCTACACCCATAATTGTGGTGAACATCGGGGAAGGGGGAAGTGGTGGAGCTCTTGCCTTAGGTGTGGGTGACAAAATCTTTATGCTGGAGAATGCGTATTATTCGGTGATTTCTCCTGAGGGTTGCGCGAGTATACTGTGGCGAGACGAATCCAAAGCTCCTGAAGCTGCGCAAGCCCTAAAGCTGACGGCGGATGCCCTCTTAGAGCTGGGTATAATCGATGGAATAGTGAAGGAACCACTGGGAGGTGCCCATCGCGATCCAAGCTTTGTCGCTAAGGAGCTAAAGAGCATTTTGGTTGCCTCCCTCGGTGAGCTAAGGTCGTATTCTCCCAATAAGTTACTCGAACGGCGTTATAAAAGGCTAAGAGAGACTGGGATTTTTGAAGAGGGATAGAAATGATGCTCCTGGTGTGTGAAGGAGAATATTCATGAGGGAAATCGAAGCAGGTAAAATAACCGATGTGATATCGTATCTTTGTAAAGAAGCCAATTTTAGCCTACCGGACGATGTTCTTTCAGCCATTAAGACTGCTAAACTGCGGGAAGAGTCTCCAATGGGCAAGGAAGTGCTCTCCTTGATCTTGGAGAATGCGCAAGTAGCAGAACGGGAGAAGATTCCCTTATGTCAAGATACCGGATGCGTGATTGTATTTTTGGAGTTAGGGCAGGAGGTCATAATCAAAGGTGATATTTATAGGGTCATAGATGAAGGAGTTCGCCGGGGTTATGAGGAGGGTTATCTTCGAAAGTCAATGGTCAAGGACACCTGTTTTTCAAGGGAGAATACAGGCGACAATACTCCTGCCATTGTGCATATGGAAATCGTGCCCGGGGATGCATTGAAGATTATAGTCATGCCCAAGGGAAGCGGGAGCGAAAACATGAGCCGCCTTTCCATGCTAAAACCCGCAGAGGGCGTGGAGGGAATCATCGATTTCGTGGTGGAGACCGTTGAGATCGCGGGACCCAATTCTTGCCCTCCTTTGATCGTGGGTGTGGGAATAGGTGGATCCTTTGAGATGGCAGCATACCTCGCCAAAAAGGCTTTGTTGAGGAAGGTGCAGGGAAAAAATCCCTCTATTGAGGTGGCGAATCTGGAGAGAGAGCTGCTCGAAAGGATAAATCATTTGGGCATCGGTCCTCAGGGTTTTGGGGGAAGAATCACTGCTTTGGCGGTTCACGTGGAGACTTTCCCCACGCACATGGCAAGTCTTCCAGTGGCTGTGAATCTTAATTGCTATGCAGCTCGCAGAAAAGGAGCCATTCTTTGAGGGATAAGGGAGAAGTCTAGAGGGAGAAGGAGGAAAATGTGTCAGCCTATAAGGCTTAGTCCACCGCTTTCAGACGAGGATATTGAAAATTTAAGAATCGGTGACAGGGCCCTAATCACGGGAGCGATATATACGGCAAGAGACGCTGCCCATGGGCGTTTAATCTCCTCATTGCGGGAGGGGAGGGAGCTTCCCATCGATCTTGAGGGACAAGTCATTTACTATGTTGGTCCTACTCCCGCAAGACCAGGTCAGATCATTGGTACTGCTGGACCCACTACCAGCTCTCGAATGGACCCATACGCTCCAAAGTTACTTGCCCTTGGTTTGAAGGGGATGATCGGCAAGGGTAAGAGATCCCAGGAGGTAAAAGAGGCATTAAAGAAGTATAAAGCCATTTACTTTGCACCACTGGGAGGTGCTGCAGCCCCCGTTCTCATCAGTAAAACCATCAAAAAATGCAAAGTGGTGGCCTATGAGGATCTGGGAACGGAAGCCATTCATGAATTTGAAGTTGAAGATTTCCCCGTAATTGTGGTGAATGACATTTACGGCGGCGATCTCTACGAAGAAGGTAGAAGGAAATATCAGATACTGAAATCATCTTAATTTCGATTGCACTTTTTGGATTTGGGCTGAAATCGATTTCTCATCCAGGGTTTGGCACTTATCCCTTTCATACAACACCCTACCGGCGACCATGGTGAAAATGACCTTTGCTTTTTCCGCGTCAACCAAGCTTAAGTAAATGTCATCATGATCGATGGGTAAATCAACTACGATTATGTCCGCTTGCTTGCCTTCCTCTAGGGAACCAATCTGATTTTCCATCCTAAGAACCTGAGCTCCTCCCAAGGTTGCCATTTTTACTAACTGCTGTGGAGGAATCTTATGTTGGAGGAGAGCTGTTTTAAACTCGCTGAGTATGTTCAGATCGTCATTGCTCGCAAGGCTATCGGTGCCAAAGCCCACTCTGAGATCACTTTCAAAGAAGTCGGATAGAGGAGCGGTTCCCACCTTAAGACGTGCGTTGCTCCTGGGACAGCAAGTGATACCTACATCCTTTTCCTTTAAGACACTGATGTCCTCCTTGTCAACATGAACGCAGTGAACTGCTATGACATTATTATCCAAAACACCCAGTTGTTCTAAGTATCGAACTGGACTCACCCTGCCTGTCGGCCTGCCCTCCGGTAGGCAGGGCAGACACGGTCCCCTCGGTTGCCAGAAAAGTTTTAAACCAGCCATCTTCAAAAACCTATACTCTTCCCTGGATTCCGCCAAGTGTGTTGAAAGGAGTAATCCATTATGTTGCGCCCATTCGCTTAAAGATTGAAATACCCGAGGGGCAACGGTGTAAGTAGCGTGGGGAGATATCCCCATGTTGAGGAGACCATTCCCACATTTTTCTTTCCAATATTGGATGATTTTTTCCGACTCTGAGATTTTCTGATCAGCCTTTGCATCGTCAATTTCTATAACTTCGTGAAAGGCAAGACCCCGAAGCTCCGATTGGAGTAGGACTTCGAATCCTGGTCCAAAGCTTATTATATTGGCCACGCAGGTAACTCCGGATTTAATGCACTCCAAAGTTCCAAATAGGGCTGAGACCTTCCAATCACTCAAGGAAAGCTTTCTGCTCTTCTTAACCAGTTCTACGATCCAGGGGAAGAAGGACAAATTCTTGAGGATCCCCCTGAAGGCGCTGTATTCAAGATGAGTATGAGTGTTGACGAGGCCCGGCATGATGATGGCTCGTCCGAAATCAATCAGGGGTTCTTTTGGGTGAACTTTTTTCAGTTCTTCCTTGGAGCCTACAGCCTTAATCACATCTTTTGAGATCAAGACTGCTCCTTCATCGATGGGCTCTCTGGTGATCGGCAGAACCCATTTAGCGGTAAGCAGCATCATATCCCATCTCGTTGAAAGCCGAAAGCTAATCTTTTAACAGGGTAGGTTTTCGAAATTCCATGCATCCGCATTTTTCTTGAGAGTCCGTTATATTTCTTAGGGCTTCCAGAACTATCTGACCAATTTTCTTTGATTCTTCGTGGAAGATATCTTTAAGCTTATCATGCTCCCAGTCTTTCACGATCCCTTCAGCGTAGTTTACCACCATGTAAACTCCAGCATAGCAAGCTCCGATATCTCTTGCCAGATAGACTTCTGGAGAAAGGCTTTGACCGACGACATCCGCACCGAACTGCCTCATCATGGAGACCTCCGCGCGGCTCTCGAATCTAGGACCTTCGGTGACTAGATAAATCCCCCTCTCGAAGACCCTTCCTGGGTGATATTTTTGGACGGAGGAGAGCAGTGCGGCGTGTACCTGAGGACATATGGGCTGGCGCATGATTAAGAGGTGCTCTCCCACTACGGTTAATCCCTTCCGACCGGTAAAGTCGATGAAATCTGTGGGGATAATGATATCTCTGGGGTTAAGGAGGTGGTTTATGCTTCCCACTCCACCCTCGGCGATGATTTTCTTTACCCCCGCTTCTTTAAGTACCCAAAATACTCCACTGGAGGCCTTACCTCTATCCACCTTGGGTCTCCAACCATGCATTTTACAGGTCAGAACCCGTTTTTTCTCATTTTGATTATCTAAGATGGTGAAGAGCTTGAAGAGAGAGCTCTCCCCGAAGGGGGTTTCAAAGGTGAGGTTAGAGTCGATTATCTCTATTCCACTAACACCGACTTCTTCCGGGAAATCGATGGAAAATGTACTTGACCCCCCGATGATGGCAAAACTCGCCTTTGGTATCTTCTCCATGACCTACTCCCAAATTAAAAGTTTAGTCAGTTCTAGAAAGGATTTCGAAATATTTTGCCACACGTGGCTCGAACATAGCAGCAGACAAAAGCTCCAGTGCTTTGCTTTTCCTCTTTGGTTTGACTGCGTTTTTAATTAGCATAAGAAGCGCAATATTCTGAGGATCAATGGATTCTGTGCGGATTGAGTAATATGCAAAAGTTCTCTTATTTCTACTTGTCACAAAGCCCATCCTTAGAAGAACAGATAGATTCCGAGAAATGGTTGCAAATTGCTTCCAATTTCTCACTAATTTCTCCAACAGTCATTTCACCTTCTGTGAGCAATAGCTTGAGTATCTGAAGACGCTTTTTACAGGAAAGTGCCTTAAATGCCACTGCAGTTGCTCTAATTGAGGTTTCATTTTCTACCCCCTAGCAATCAAAATTGTAAAATACCAATGTTATTATTTCCGTAATTGCGCAACTATGAAAATAAGATGAGGGATCTGTTTTCCTTTTTAGATTTTTAAGAATTTTGGCTCGAATGGAAACATGTTTCAGTCATTTAAAATATCTTTAAAATGCCATAAAAGGTGTTGCGTTGGGCGGGAATCATGCGCGCATCTTTGATCACTCTGATCATTTCCCCTTTGGGCATCCTGTGAGAAACTCCCGTCGCTCTGACCACGTTTTCCTCGATCATAGTACTTCCCAAATCATTGGCACCAAATGCCAAAGCCACCTGCCCGATTTTTGCTCCCTGGGTGACCCAGGAGGCTTGAATGTTGGGAATGTTGTCCAGGAATAGACGTGATATAGCCAGTGTTTTTAAATAGTCAAAGGCACCGGTAGTCTCGCCTCCCAGGGCTGTATGACCTGGTTGATATGTCCAGGGGATAAAGGCGGTGAAGCCACCCGTTTTATCTTGAAGATTTCTGATTTGCTCCAGATGCTTCAATCTATGCTCGAAGGTTTCCACACTGCCGAACATCATCGTCGCCGTGGTGGGCATCTTCAAGTTATGAGCCACTTCCATGACTTTCAGCCAGTCTTGCGTGCCAATCTTATTTGGGCTGATATGTTCACGGATATCATCGGCTAGTATCTCCGCTCCTCCCCCTGGGAGAGAATCTAACCCTGCATTCTTTAGCTCTTGGAGGGTCTCTTCAATGGTAAGCCCTGAAATCCTTGAGATGTGAACGATCTCGGGAGGGGAGAAGGAGTGAATGTGGATATCAAAATTTGCTTTTATGCTTCGGAGCAGATCCGTGTAATAATCGATGGTTAAATCGGGATGAAGTCCCCCCTGAAGCAGTATCTCTGTCCCATCCAACTCTAGGGTTTCTTCAATCTTTTTAAATATCTCATCTTTAGTCAATAAGTAAGCTTCTGGGTGACCCTTTTCGCGGTAGAAGGCACAGAACCTACATTTAGTTATACAAATATTCGTGTAATTGATATTCCGACCGATGATGAAAGTGACGATACTGTCGGGATGGTATTTCTTTCTCACCCTATCCGCTGCCAATCCCAGTGGGATCAAATTTTCCTCTTCGAAAAGCGTGAGACACTCATCGACGGATAATCTACCTCCTCGAATTGTCTTTTCTAGCGCGTGATCCACATCCTTCACAGCGCATCACCTGTGAAATTTAGCGGAGCCACCTCATCTACCAAACCCAACTCCTGGGATTTTTGAAGGAAGAATAGAAGTCCTTCTTGATACGGAAGGGAGAAATCGAAGTGGAGAGCAGCGAAGTAACTTTTCAGAAAACCCACTGGGAATATTTCCCAGCGAGCGGCATATTCGGCGATCTGATCAAGATTCTCTTTGGAATATTCCAGGGATTTGTAAAGTGCTTGATGCACTTCCTTCACCAATTCCGGCTTGGTTTTGACAAATTCTCTATGCACCGCCCAGACGGCGTAAACCATCTTCCTCCCACAGAAGTCAAGCCACTCCGAGCCGAGATCGTACTTCAGAAGCGGACTTGGTTGATACAGTGCGCGAAGGGCATCATCCCCTATGAGCAGGGCGGCATCGGCTTCTCGCATCATTTGAGGAAGATCTGGTGGATATTCGATGTAGATGGGAGTCACTTGATACTTATAGTGAAGGAGTATTTTGACTAGAGCCTGGGAGGTGACCGAAGTATTAGTTAAGGCAACTGTTTTACCATTTAATTCATCAAGAGGTACATTACTAACCAAGAGGATGCTCTTTACCTCTCCATCGGAGCTGACTGAAAGGTTCGGTAGAAGGAGAAGCGATTTGTGGTAACGGCAGTAGTCTATGGCGGGGATGGGAGCGATGTCTAGCTTGCCGGAGAGCAACCCTGTGGTCAGCTCTCTGGGTGATCCCTTAATTAGTTCCACGTCGAGTAAGACATCATTTTTAACCAATCCATAGTAAAGGGGAAGGCAGTTTAGGAATTGAATGTGACCGAGCCGGGGTCGCATTGACATCTCCTAGTTGTATATCTTCAGGACGTTATAGACGGTGTCTCTTTCCACAGGAGTTCGACCGGCGTCTTTGATCGACTTGATCAGTGCCGATTTGGATATAGCTTCTGGGGTTTCAGCTCCGGCGGCATGGGTGATTTTCTCCTCCACTATGGTCCCATCCATATCATCGACGCCAAAGGCAAGCGATATTTGAGCGAGTTTTATTCCTATCATTATCCAGAAGGCTTTAATGTGATCGAAGTTGTCCAACATTAACCTGGCTATAGCCAGCGTTTTTAGGTCATCGCGCCCGGTGGTGAAGCTGAGCCGAGATAACTCAGTGTTTTTGGGGTGAAAGGCTAGGGGGATAAAGGCTTGAAATCCTCGGGTTTCGTCCTGCAATCGTCTTAAAGACAGTAGGTGGTCTATCCTTTCCTCGATGGTTTCGATATGACCGTAAAGCATCGTTGCGTTTGACTTTATGCCGAGTTTATGAGCCGTGCGCATTATCTCCAACCAGCGACTTCCGCTTATCTTTTTCTCCCATGCCTTTTTACGGGCCCGCTCGCTGAAAATCTCCGCTCCTCCTCCGGGGAGGGATCCCAATCCCACATCCTTGAGTTGTCTCAATACTCCTTCGGTGGAAAGCCCTGAGATTCTAGAGAAGTAATCTATCTCCACCGCTGTGAAGGCTTGGATATGCACGTGGGGAAGAGCCTCTTTAAGTCCTTTGACCATCTCCAGGTAAAAGGTAAAAGGAAGGTCGGGGTGAAGACCGCCCACGATATGGAGCTCGGTGATACCCCTTGGTGCGGATTCCAAAGCGGCTTCCATAATCTCATCTAGACTCATGGTGTAGGCATCGGGATCTTCTTTGTCTCGGCTAAAGGCGCAGAATTTGCACCTGTTAATACATATGTTGCTGGGATTGATGTGCCTATTGTTGATGAAATAAACGTAGTTGCCGGTTTTTCTCTGTTTTACCAGGTCGGCGAGGTAGCCAATTTGAAGTAGATCATCTGATTGGTAGACTCTGATCCCATCTTCCCTCGAAAGCCGTTCCCCCGCTAGGATTTTTTCGAAGATATCGGATAAATTTCCGTCTTTAAGGAAATTTTGCACCGTCCTCTCTTGATATACACTCGAGGATTTCTCCGACATCGAGAACTCCTTAAAATGGAAGGGTTGAACTTGTAGTAGTATACCTTCTTTTTGAGATTCTTTGAAGATGTTTCTCTGAAAAATTGTTTGAAAAATGGAGCTTTTGATATACAATTAGTAAGCGCTGGAAGGGTATATAAGTTCAGGAACTGGGGAGATGGAGGAAACTGACGTTAAAAGGGGAGATAGGGTAAACAATCTGGTTTCGGCTGAGGAAAAAGAGAGATACGTTAAATCAATATTTTCCACTATAGCTAAACGTTACGATGTTTTAAACACGCTTTTAAGCTTCGGCTTACACCATCATTGGAAAAAATTTGCGGTAAAATTAGCCAACCTATCTCCTGGAGACACCGCTCTGGATATATGCTCAGGTACCGGAGATTTGGCAATTCTTCTTTCCAAGAAGGTTGGATCGAGGGGTAAGGTCGTTGCCCTTGATTTTTGTCAAGAGATGTTGAAGCTAGCTCAGGAGAAAGTCAAGGCGGCGGGAATTATCAACTGTAACTTTGTCTATGGGAATGCCGAAGAGCTGAAATTTCCAGCGGAATCCTTCAACGCAGTGACCGTGGGCTTTGGCATGAGAAACGTCGTCCATATCGATAAGGTATTCAGGGAGATGCACCGGGTGTTAAAACCCAATGGAAGGGCAATTTGTCTGGAGTTCAGCCATCCCACATCCCCCATTTTTAGGACACTTTATGATTTTTATTCCTTTAAGATTCTCCCTAAAATTGGGGGGTTCATCTCCAGGAAGTCCGATGCCTATTTTTATCTACCCAATTCGATCAGAGAGTTTCCCAGCCAGGATGAGTTGAAAATCATCATGGAAAAGGTGGGCTTCGGCGAGGTTCGATATTACAATTTGACCGGAGGAATAGTAGCCATACATTTGGGAATAAAATCTTGATCACGGAGGTAGAAATTGGCGTTTAAAGACCTTCGAGAATTTATTGAATTTCTCGAGGTAAGGGGAGAATTGCACCGAGTGAGCACGCTCGTGGACCCGGTCTTGGAGATAACCGAGATCATAGATCGGGTGAGCAAAAGCCGGGGTCCTGCCGTTCTCTTTGAAAACGTTAAGGGATCGCAAATGCCCCTCCTCATAAATACCTTTGGTTCATTTAAACGGATGAGCTGGGCTTTGGATGCTGGGAACCTCGACCAAGTTGCGGAAAGACTACAATCCCTTTTCCCATCGGAGCTTCCCTCGACTTTTCGCCAGAAAATTAGCACCCTGTTGAAACTCAAGGAAGTCACTGGTCTTCAACCCAAGCTCATTAAAAGGGCTCCATGTCAAGAGGTTGTATTAAATCGAGATTTCAGCTTGGAAATTTTCCCCATTTTAAAATGCTGGCCCAAGGATGCCTCTAGATTCATCACCCTTCCTTTAGTGATCACCAAAGATCCTCCCACCGGTCGGCAGAATATAGGGATGTATCGTATGCAGGTTTTTGATGAGAGGACTTGTGGAATGCATTGGCACATACATCACGATGGGGCTCAGATTTACCGAGAAAGTGTTAAGCGAGGTGAACCCCTCGAGGTGGCGGTAGCTTTGGGAGGAGACCCGGCCACGATCTATTCTGCAACTGCGCCCCTTCCCCGTGGCTTCGATGAACTCCTATTCGCGGGGTTTTTAAGAGGGGAGCCCGTTGAGGTGGTTGCCTGCAAGATTGTTGATCTTAGGGTCCCAGCTCACGCGGAGATTATCTTGGAAGGCTACGTCGATCCATTCGAGCGCCGTCTGGAGGGTCCCTTCGGCGATCACACTGGATATTATTCTCTACCCGACGAATATCCGGTGTTTCACATCAAGTGCATTACTCATCGAAAGGACCCAATTTATCCCGCAACCATTGTGGGAAGACCACCTATGGAGGATTGCTATATGGCCAAGGCCACGGAGAGGATATTCCTTCCTCTTATCAAAGCCCAACTACCCGAAATCGTGGACATTAATCTACCTATGGAAGGCGTTTTTCATAACTGTGCCTTAATCTCCATAAAGAAGAGCTATCCTTTGCATGCTTTCAAGGTGATCAATGCCCTCTGGGGGTTGGGACAGATGATGTTCACCAAGATGATAGTGGTCGTCGATGAAAATGTCGATGTTCAAAATCCTTCCGAGGTAGCCTGGAAGGTCTTCAACAACGTGGACCCGGAGAGGGATATCATATTTACCAAAGGACCTCTGGATGTGTTGGATCACGCCTCCAATACCCCAAATTGGGGTTCCAAGATGGGAATCGATGCCACCAAGAAATGGAGAGAGGAAGGCTATACCCGTGAGTGGCCCGATGATATAAGGATGGATGAGGAGATAAGGAGACTGGTCGATGAGAAGTGGGACGAGTATGGGCTTGAATAAAATTAGCCTATTTTTCCAGACGATAAAGTTCGAGCACACGGTCTTTGCCCTTCCCTTCGCTTATATGAGTGCATTCTTAGCCGTGGAAGGTATCCCCGCTTTTAGGGATTTTTTCTGGATTACCATGGCCATGGTAGGCGCTCGCACCTTGGCCATGTCCTTGAATCGTTTGATAGATAAAGAGATAGATGCTCGAAACCCCAGAACTTCTCAGCGCGCTCTCCCACGGGGATTGCTTTCCACAAGAGAAATGGTACTTTTCTCCCTGATTTCCTTTTTCGTTTTCATGATGGCTGTTTACGAGTTAGCACCCCTTTGCCGATATCTCTGGCCCTTGGTGATCATCCCCTTCGTCGTTTATCCTTACACCAAGAGATTCACCTGGACCAGCCATTTTTTATTGGGTCTTTGCTTGGGGCTGGCTCCCTTGGGTGCTTGGGTGGCCATAAGGAATGGTCTTAGCCTGGTGCCAATCTTGCTCGGATTAGCCGTGTGCTTCTGGGTGGCGGGATTTGACATCATCTATTCATGCCAGGATGTTAGGGTAGACAGAGAACAGGGGCTTTATTCCATTCCCGCCCGTTTTGGGATTAAAAAAGGACTTCAAGTGACAGCTCTCCTGCATGTATTGACCGTAATTTTCCTCATTGGTGTGGGTTTATCGATGGGTGCAGGGATATTTTATTATCTGGGTGTCACAGTAGTCGCTTTCTTGCTCGCTTATGAGAACCGTCTCGTATCTCCGGATGATCTATCCAGGGTGAATGAGGCTTTCTTTACCACCAATGGTTTTATCAGTATCCTCATGTTCGTTTTCACGGTTTTAAGTCTCCGTTTCTAATGGGAGAGCAAGGTGTCCAGCTACATCCTGGCTGTCACGGGAGCGAGCGGAACGATATACGGAAAGCGTCTTCTTGAAGTGCTTCTCTCCCGAGGACATCAGATAAAATTTTTAATCTCCAAACCCGGCGAGGAAGTCCTCGCTCACGAGCTCGATTTTCAATTGGAGGGGGATGAGAGGGAGAGAGAAAGACGGCTTAAGGATTGGTTGGGATTAAAACCCGATGACCGTGGTTTGGAATACATCGATTACCTCAACTTCAGTGCACCCATCTGTAGTGGATCTTGCAAGACGGATGGAATGATAATCATTCCCTGTAGTATGTCAACGGTGGCTGGGGTGGCTCAAGGGATTTCCTCAAATCTCATCCAGCGAGCGGCTGATGTGATGTTAAAGGAGAGAAGACCTCTCATTCTCGTTCCCCGGGAGACTCCCTTGAATGAGATACATTTGAGGAATATGCTCACCCTCGTCCAAGCAGGGGCTTTTATCGTCCCGGCCATGCCCGGCTTTTATCATCGACCACAGAACATAGATGATTTGGTGGACTTTATTGTAGGTAGGGTCATGGATATTTTAGGCATCGAGCATGATCTTTACCTACGCTGGGGAGAATAACCACGGGTCAGACCTCCATACACCATTTTACCAGGCCAAATAAATCCTTATTTTCAATTTTAGACTTCGGTTGGTAACGGTTCTGAACAGTGTTTGGTGGTTTGGAAAAAGTTCTTTGGATGAAGGAAAAGCAAAGAGAGCGTAGAATAAGATTTATAAAAGCTTGGTGAGCTCATCTCAAGAAACACCAAGTTTCTTCTTTTCCTCACCGCTACTCCTCATAGGGGAGACCCGGAGAACTTCCGCTTATTCCTCGATCTTCTCGAACCAGGCTTTTTCGCCACTACGGAGATGCTTGAGCAGTCCATCCAAAGCAAGGACAACCCTCTCTACGTGCGAAGACTAAAAGAAGATTTAAAGGATTTTAATCAAAGACCCCTTTTCCCTCCCAGGGAAGTGAGAACAATTAAGTATCGCTTGAGCGAGGATGAAAAGCGACTTTATAATGCGGTGACTCAGTATGTGGAGGAACACTATAACAAGGCTTTGGCAAAAGAGAAAAGAAACGTCGCTTTTGCTCTCATTATTCTTCAGAAGAGGATGGCATCGAGCCTTAGAGCGATAAGAAGATCTCTCGAAAGAAGGAGAAAGCGCCTCCAGGCATACTTAGAGCTGGGGAGAATACTCCCGGAGGAAGGCAGAATCGATGAAGAAAGACTTGAGGACTTCACCGAAAAAGAAAGATGGCACGTAGAAGACGACCTTCTTGAGAAACTCACCACCTCTGAAACACTTGAAGAGCTCAAGGAAGAGGTGGAAAAGCTCGATGGGCTCATTAAATTGGCCAGAGAGGCAGAGAGGAAGGAGATCGAAACCAAGCTCAGTGAACTTAGAAAGGTGATGGGGACCGAGGCTATAAAAGAAAAGAACTACCTAACGAATGGCTGATGGCCGCTGAGATTGAGTTAGAAATAGAGCTTTCAGCGAAATCTGAGAAAGGAATAGATAAAAGCACCTTAGAACTCAAAACAAAAGAAACCCTCAACCAAATCCAAGCCAAAATTTTGGAATGGAAAGAGGAAGAAGAGTAGTTGTTTCTTGTAAGTTGGCAACCAAATCACCTACTACTATGTGCAGGTAGACTCTATGATCTAACAGACGAGGAAATCCAAATTATAGAGGAGGGCATAAATGCCACTTTATAAAATCGATGGCAAGAGGCTAAAACTGATTAAAGAAAAGTCTTTCAGCTTAGAGAAAGATCTACAAAAACTAACTGAAGAAAATCTTGAAACTCTGTTTGGGCTTGAATTTGTTCAAACTGAATTCCAACTAAATGATAGGTTTATAGATACCCTTGCTTTCAATCCTGAAACAAAATCATTTGTGATAATCGAATACAAGAAAGACAAGAGCTTAGCGTTGTCGATCAAGGCTATGCCTATCTGTCATTGATGTTAAGCAACAAAGGAGAATGCATTCTCGAGTATAACGAGCAAAAGGACAAAACTCTTCACCGCAAAGATGTAGACTGGACTCAGTCCAAAGTAATATTTATTTCTCCTTACTTCACGCCTTATCAAATTGAAGCAATAAACTTCAAAGACTTACCAATTGAGCTTTGGGAAGTCAGGTTTTACGAAAATCAAACTATTTCTTATACTCAACTAAAACCGATAGAAACAGCATCGATCAAAGAGATTTCCAAAGGTGGAGTCATTGAGCGTGTCAGCGAAGACGTAATTAAAGATGTTTTCACTTCAATGGATAATCAGATAACTGAAATTGACCCTAACATCCAGCAAGAGGTTGGAAAATCAACTATATACTATAAAATTAGTGGCATTACATTCGCCTATTTTTGGTTTCAAAAGACTCAGCTTTCAATAGATTTGAGACTTCCCAAAACCACAAAGGAACTTTATGGAATCGGCAAAATTAGAGAAGTCCAAGAAGGCGACCTCTTCGGCGTAAATGTGAAAATAAATTCTTCTAAAGATGTGAATAGAGCAGTGGAACTAATTCGACAAGCTTACGAAACCGTTGCCTCAACCACATAGAAGCGAGTTTGAGTTGATGGAGAAAAGGGAAACTTCCTCCTAATAAGTTCCATGTTTTGAATGCGGAGCAAGTCAGGCACTGACTGCTAAAAATTTAAAAAACCGACTGGCTCATCGGCCAAATCGTCTACAAACTTTCACGCAAAGAAACTAGCCCGCTTCGACGATAAAATCTTCCTCACAGAAGATATAGCTCCTGCTGAGCTTGCTGAAACAAAAGGTATCCCGAGTTAAAAGGGATAGTTCTAAAGACCTCTGGTTTAGGCTCTATCTTGCGCGATAATCTACATGGCGAGAAAGATATTCTAGTTGCCTTTATCTACGGTTCTTATGCTCAAAACCGGGAGACTATCTCAAGCGATATCGACCTTTTCGTGGTCGGTGAAATCCCGAGCAAGGATCTCCATAAGCTGATTAGAAAGGCTCAAGGAATTAGTGGTAGAGAGATTAACTATGCCTTATATACTCCAGAGGAGTTCACAAGGAAAGTTCAAACAAAGGATCACTTTATATCTGAAGTTTTGGACTCGGCTAAAATCTTTATAAAAGGCAGCGAGAGTGACTTACAAAAGATTGCTCGATGAGGGGAAAATCAGTCGACATAAGACCTCCGCGAAGGAAATAAAAGACCTTTTCACCATCGTTGAGAGAGGATCTAAAGGATGCTTCCATAGAAAAGTTATCCACTGATAGAAGATTCGCCACTGCTTACAATGCCGTTTTGCAATCTGCGACAATAATAGTGCATTGTGAGGGCTACTGAGCCAGAGGCACCGGACATCATGCAACTACCTTGGAATTTGCAAGGATTGCTTTAGGTAAAGAATTTGAAGAATTGGTGGATTATTTCGGTTCTTGTCGTGTAAAAAGGAATATTGCCGACTATAATCGAGCGGGTAAGATATCGGAGAAGGAAGCGAAAGATATCTTAAAAGAGGCAAGAAAATTTGCCCAAAAAGTCAAAAATTGGGTAAAAGAGAAACATCCTCGACTAGCACCTGATTGAGGTTGTGAGGTTGGGGTCGGGCTTGAATAATTTGACAAATCAGCTGGTTCATCGACCAAATCTTCTATGAACCTAATCGGTGTCGAGCGCCAATCCGAAAATCCGACCATTCCAGATATCATTCCACCTGGAGAATATAAATACCCTTGCTCTCCGAAGCAAAATGGGTACAATAGAGATGTCTCAATGGTTGTATCAAAGGGGAGTAAAGGGAGAGGATAAAATGGGAGCGATTGATCTGACCGATGTCTATAAGAAATATAAAGGAAAGTGGGTAGCTCTTGCCAAAGATGAGCAAACGGTGCTTAGCAGTGGCAAAACAGCCTCAGTTGCTTACAAGAAAGCGAAAGCCAAGGGTTTTGAGAAGCCCATTCTGATGAAAATTCCAAGGGAAATAGTCCCTTACATTGGCTAAGTAGGGAGCCAATGAGATTTCCATACAAGAGAGTTACGCCAGGTATAATCCGCCCAATTATTCCCATCGAACTTTCTTACCAAGACATCTCTATTTCTTACGAAGTTCTAATTGATTCGGGAGCGGATTTCTGCATCTTTGATGCAGAAATCGCTGAGATTCTTAATCTTCCTATAACGAAGGGAGTGAAGAGAGAGTTTGCAGGCGTCACTGGAGACAGAGCGTTTATGTATATGCATTCTATTGAGATGAAACTCGGTGGTTGGTCTTACCAGATTGAAGCTGGCTTTTCATCTGATATGGGTCCCTATGCTTATGGGATTGTCGGGCAGGTCGGTTTCTTCGATAAGTTTATCGTCAAATTTGACTACCTTAAAGAAGAAGTAGAGATCAAACCCAGATAAGCTTAATAAAACTTATCTAAAACTAAAGCGGTGTCGCACACTGCGCAAGCCTGCGAACTTCAAAAGATGAGTCATGACTGCAAATTTACTCAATCCTTCGCTTTGCTCAAGGACAAGCTCTGACTCGTCGACCAATTCGTCCACAATGGGGGTGCAAAGAGGAAAGATAAAGCATTGAAAGAATATTAGACTAATGCCTTTGCACATTGTCTGTGGGGCATTACCAAGCGGAAGGATGCGGACAAATTAAACCGCGAAAGCGGTTTTTGTTTTTTGTTGCGCACGCCTGTAGGATTTTAAGAAGATTTAGAGAATCTAAAGAAAGCAAGATTGGTTCATAAAGTCCAAAATATCACAATCGTTGCATGAAGTTAGGAAGGTGATAGTATGCCACCACCGATGATAAAGACGATTCGTGACCTTATCTACTTGGGAATATGCTCAGCTCATAGCTAAATCCGCTGGTTTTGAAAAGAACTACGGTTTTATCGTCAGTCGCTTCAAGAAGCTTAAAAGTGGTGAGATAAAGATGAGTGACATCTTAAGGGACGACAAGAAAATGATCCTTGAGGAGGAGTGCTGTGTTTATTGCGGATGTAAAGAAAATCTTTCCTTTGACCATATCATCCCTCGGAATAGAGGCGGGCCAGACATAACAAGCAATCTAGTCTTGGCGTGCAAAAGCTGTAACTCTTCAAAAGGGGACAAGGATATTTTCTACTGGTATGGCATCGAAAGGATGGAGGAGATTCCCCAACTTGTCTTGAGCAAATACCTTAAACTCGTTTATGACTTCCATGAGCAGAAAGGAATACTCGATGATACCGATCTAAACAAAGATGGCAAATTGGATGTCATGGATTTAGCCATATTTAAAATCGAAAAAGTTTAAAATTTTGGAAAATTTTGGGACGATTCTCTTTTTTAACAAAGTGACTGGCTCATCAACCAAATCACCTGCAAACTCCCGATACTTCAGCTATTTCAAACAGTGGAGCAATTTAAACTTACCTTTCGTTTTTAAAGTGTAGGCGATGTCAAAGCAAATAGTAACTGAGCGTTTTTAAGATGTGAGAATTATTAAGGGGAGCAAGATGCAAGATCTAAATAATCCTCGTCAAAACCGCTTACCGATTATAGCTATAGTTATAGTAGTTTTATTAGGCGTCATAGCTGTCTCCGTCACAGGAGCTGCCTTTTGGTCTCATCACAAAAATACGAGTCTACAAATGAATTAAAAATAGGTGACATGGTTGTCGCCATTGGTACCCCTTTTGGTCTATCAAAGCCCACTGTGACTTCAGGCATTATAAGTGCTCTTTATCCCGCAGTCATTCAAACCGATGCTGCTATTAATCCAGGAAATAGCGGAGGCCCCCTTGTAAACAAGGATGGAGAAGTCATCGGGATTACGACTTTTGCCTTGCCTCGCCCTCCAGCGGAGGGTATGGGGTTTGCTGTTCGCATTGACTTTATTTAT
Source organism: Actinomycetota bacterium (assembly GCA_030018275.1). Lineage (NCBI taxonomy): Bacteria > Bacillati > Actinomycetota > Actinomycetota bacterium. Next base: position 102,203 of record JASEGB010000003.1, read on the forward strand.
AAGAAGTTATACAAACGCTGACAGTAAAGGAGTTTAAGTGTGTTAGAAATAGGAGACGAGTATAGATAAAAAGGGACGGCTCTTTTTTTGACATTTATCTCCCTTTTTGATTGTTTTATTCTTTCATTCCGAACCGCGGAAGCGGTTTTTGTTTTGCCGTGGGCAGGGCAAGGATTTTAGGAAGATTTAGAGAATATAGAAGACGTAGGCTAAATCGTCTACAACTCACGGGCTGACCCATGAAGAACGCGGAAAGGGAAAGGGGCTAAAGAAGAAATGGCGTTAGATAAAAAAGGCGGCTTAACAGACGAGGAAATAAAGATCGTTGAAGGAGCTGCAATGTGAAAATAAAATCATTAGATATAACGATTATCAGATTATTCTTCTTACGCACGAAAGCTCGTGGTTCAAAATACTTAAGAGAACTTTTGAACCTTTTGGTGGTTGACCAAGCAGATGGATTGGAGTTTTGAGAAATCCCCATTTAATCCTTCAAATGTCCTAATTTCGGGAATGAAGAGTTGATTTTTTATTTGCGTATGGCAAGATATAAGGGGGCGGTTGGAGCACCGGTCCAAGTATCAGGTCTGAGGTTGAAAAAAACCTGAGGTGTCAGGACAGTCCGCGCTGTGCGGCTTTTGATCCAGTTTGCTGGAGCATCTACCTCCTTGTGCCATACCGCCCCTGTTTTAACCTGCGTGAAATCAAAGTCGTGCAATGGCGTTAACTTAAACGAGAAATGGCAGCAGATAAAAAGGGCAAAAGGCAAGAATCTGACTTTATTCAGCAGAAAATCCTTCAGGCTCTCAAACATAGGAATTATCCCAAACTGCCCCTCCGAGTAATTAAGGTCTCAAACGGTTACATCATCGGACATTTAAGGGAGCCTTACGGAGATTGGTTCCCTTCTAAAGAACCTTTTTTGGAAGAATGTGCCAAGATTCAATTCATTAAAAGTCGAAATATCTGGAAGCTTTATTGGATGAGAAGCGACTTAAAGTGGCACGGCTATGGCGAGTACTCATCTTTTGAGGCAGCTATAAAGGAGATTGATCGAGACCCTTATGGCTGCTTCTTTGGCTAACAAGCAATAAACAGAAGTGTCAGGTCTTTAGTTTTCTATTCCTTACCAGATTGAAGCCGGCTTTTCATTTGACATGGGTCCGAGGAACACTTGACGTTAGGTATAAAAACATGTATTGTAACACTTAGTAAGACAAACAAATGTGGGGGCATCTCGATGGGTAGAGTGACAAAGACACTTACAATTTCTCTTCCGCCTCAAGTATTTGAAGAGGTTGAGAGACTAGCTAAACAGGAGAGAAAGACTAAAAGCGAGCTCTTCCGCGACATGATCAGCGTCTATGAGGATTACCTTGACGAAAAACGCTGGCGGCGTTTAAGAAGACTGGGTAGAGAGACGGCAAAAAGGCTCAATATTACCTCAGAGGAGGACATTGAGAAACTGGTACACGAGGCTCGAGGAATTCGGAGCTAAAAGTGTACCGTGTGGTTTTCGATACCAATATCCTCCTTTCAGCCTTCATATTTGGTGGAAATCCTGAGAAGCTATTCCAGCTTACCCGATCCAAAAAGATTCAACTTCTCACATCTTTAAGTATCCTTGCTGAATTTGCCACTTGTTTAAAGGACAAGTTTCTTTGGGCGGATGAAGATATCGCTGAAGCGATCAAGACGATTGGCTATTCCTCGGAGCTTATCAAGCCAACCCAAAAACTAAGAGTGCTTCACGATGATCCTGATAATAGAGTTCTGGAATGCGCTGTTGAGGGGAAGGCTCACTTTATTGTATTAGGTGACAAACACCTTCTAGCCCTAAAGAAATTTCAAAATATACCCATCATTAAAGCAGCTGAACTTGTTTCTAGGTTGACGTAAAAACATTTTGGAAATCGAACACATCTTTGAAGGCATTATAGCGGTCTTCGTAAATAAAAATGCTTCCATCACCATCTAAATGTCTACGTATAAAGTCCGCAAAGAATTCCTCTGGGATATCTAATTCACCAACCGTGTGAGTCTTGTTTGGTGTCAAGTCAATCTGTAGTAACCATCGATAAAAAGCAACATTACTAAACACCACTCTAAAGCAGGTTTGACCATAAATCCACTTGCTTTGATGGGCTTCAATTCATTAGATAAATTAAGGCACCTCTTGAATGTCTCTAGTAATTCATTGTCCACTGATGTCATCACAAGTGTCTTCCATCTGAAGAAAGATGTCCATCAGTTGCAATTAATCCAACCGCGTAAGCAAGCTCAGGTGTCCACTCAAAAATTTTATCTGGGAGTTTTGGCTTAGGCATAATTTCCATAAATAAAATGGTGCCGAGGGAGGGATTCCAACCCTCACGCCCTTACGGGCAGTGGTTTTTGAGACCACCGCGTATGGCTATTCCGCCACCTCGGCACGCCTGTATGGCAAGTTTATTATAGGTTAGCTCGCAGTTTGAGGTCAAGCAAAGATCTTTTACAAAACCGAAAGATATTTCTCGGTTTCATAAGAGGAGATTGTCCTTCGGTACCTATCCCATTCGATCTTTTTGTTTTCGATGAAATGGGCAAAGACGTGTTCACCGAGGGCTTTCCGAACCACCTCACTTTTTTCCGCCAATGTTATTGCCTCTATGAGACTCCCGGGAAGCATTCCTATATTCCTTTTCCTTCGCTCTTCTTCCGTCATTAAATAAACATTTTCCTCGACGGGATCGGGGGGTTTGTATCCATTTTGGATGCCCTCCAAACCGGCGACGAGCATTACGGAAAAGGCGAGATAAGGGTTGCAAGCCGGATCTGGACTTCGCAATTCAATCCGCATTGCCTCTTCCTTTCCCGGTTTGTACATGGGAACCCTTATCATGTCCGATCTATTAAGGTAAGCCCAGGTTATATACACTGGGGCTTCGTAGCCGGGAACCAATCGCTTGTAGGAATTTACCCATTGATTGGTAACCGCCGTATATTCCGGAGAATGCTTCATCAATCCAGCGATGAAACTCTTGGCGATGTCCGAGAGATGATATTTATCCTTTGGATCGAAGAAGGCATTGCGACCATTTTTGAATAGGGACATGTGAGTATGCATCCCGGAACCATTCTCTCCATAGATAGGTTTGGGCATGAAGGTGGCATAACACCCATTTCGGCAGGCTATTTCCTTGACCACGAATCGGTAGCTCATCACCTTGTCCGCCATCCTCAAGGCTTCATCGTATCGAAGGTCGATTTCATGTTGGGATGGAGCGACTTCGTGATGGGCGAATTCCACTCCAATGCCCATCGCTTCCAGTGCCAGGACTGTTTGCTGACGCAGTCCTATGGCTTCATCGCGGGGGATTAGGTCGAAGTAGCCTCCACTATCGAGTACTTCGGGCTGGTTTGGGGATTTAAAATAAAAATATTCGAGTTCTGGTCCCAAATAGAAGGTGAATCCCATCTCTTTTGCTTTTACCAGGTTCTTTTTCAAGACGTGGCGGGGATCACCCTCGAATGGGCGACCATCAGGGCGATAGATGTCACAAAACATGCGGGCAACTTTTTTATCTCCGGGTTGCCAGGGTAAAATGGCGAAGGTTGTGGGATCGGGTACGGCGAGGGTATCACTTTCCTCGATTCTGGCGAATCCTTCCACCGAGGAGCCATCAAAACCCATTCCTTCATCGAAGGCTTTCCCCAATTCCTCCTTTGTGATGGTGAAACTCTTGAGAAATCCGAGGATGTCTGTGAACCATAGCTCCATGAACTTAATGTCCTTTTCTTCCACGATCTCTAAGACATCCTTTTGATCTCTGACGGCTTTTTCCATATCTTCCTCCTCATAAAAGTTATTGGATTATAAAGCAAAAACGGAACTCGTTTTCGGTATAAGTTTAAATCATCGACATTCACGAGACAATAACATTGCCTTCAATGAGCATAAATTCTTCCATAAGGCTCTAAAACATTCACTTCCGCTCCAAGTTGATGGCTCTATTTTCCCCCGGATATATACTACACCTCCATGCATACCCGTACCAGTAAGTTGCCAACAATAGATTGATTCTTACTGCTCAACCCCAAAAGTATGATCACTCCACCGGCCATGTATTCCGCTAAAAAATTAGGGGCTACACCTTCTGCAATGAGCACAGGCACCTGATCCTTGTAAGCCTTCATGTGAATACCCAATCGATAACCGATGTCTCTTCTGTTCGTTCCGTAAGAGGAAATCTCCCCGTTGCGGACAATAGCCCAGTCAAGGATGGTAAAAGGATGAGCGCCTCCCCACCATCCGGGTCCCTCCTTAAATGCAAATTTTCATGTTGTAAAAGCTTGACATCGTAGCCTAATTTAACTTAAATAAGATAACGGCAACCCAATGCCGAGAAAATAAGGTAATCGGTAACCTATTACGTATTTAAGACAAGCTTTGCTTGTTGTCAAACCTTAATTGGACTATCAACGAGTTAGGTTTGCATTTTATACATTAGGGGAGGGGTAAGTGCTTAAGAGTGTCGGAGCCTCGCTCATGAAAACTTCTTAAGCATTCACAGTTTTGTAGCGAGGCTTGCCTGTCGGCAGACAGGCGAGATCCGAGCGGCCCCGAAGGACTCGTTTCACTCGCCAACGGGGTAAACGGCCGTAACTGCGCCTGCCCCGTAGACGCGACAGCGTTCTTCGGAGTGTTTTCGGAGTACTTCACCCCGACTATGGTGTTAACCCATCTTGTTAATAATACACCTCAATTTTTTGAAGGGTGAAAATCCATGGATCCAGAGGTTGAGAGGAAAATCGTCACGATTCTTAGGATATTGAGCAAGGAAAAGGAACCCCTTGGAGCAAGTTTAATCTCACGTCGCCTCCGGGATTTTGGTATTAACCTAAGCGAAAGGGCGGTCAGGTACCACCTTAAGATCATGGATGAGAGGGGTTTAACCCAAGGGTTCGGAAAGCGGGGACGTGTAATCACAAAAAAGGGTTTAACTGAATTAAGGGATGCACTGGTCTCCGATAAGGTTGGTTTGATAATTTCAAAAATAGACGCGCTTTCCTGCCGTACCACTTTAAATCCGGAGGAAAAAAGGGGGCGAATCATTTTAAACATTTCGTTTATACCGGAAAAAGATTTCCGTACTGCCCTAAGGGAAATGCGAGATATTTTCAAGATGAGGCTATGTATGAGTGATCTTGTGGTGGTGGCCTCCAAGGGAGAAGTTTTGGGGGATGTTGAAATCCCTCCAGGTAAAATTGGTTTCGGCACGGTGTGTAGCATCACTTTGAATGGGGTTTTAGTTAATGCGGGAATTCCCGTTTATTCTAAATTTGGTGGGATTTTACAGATGGATGATTTCAAACCGGTAAGATTTACAGAACTCATAACATATGAGGGTACTTCCTTAGATCCCTTGGAAATCTTCATAAAAAGTAAGATGACGAGCGTGAGGGAGGTAGCAAAAACTGGAAGGGGAAAAATGTTGGCCAGTTTCCGGGAAATCCCTGCAGTTGCTCTTGAGGCTGTGAGGAAGATGATCGAGAAATTAGAGGAAATAAACCTTTATGGTGTGCTCGCCGTGGGTGAGCCAAGTCAACCCGTTTTGGAGATGTCCGTCGGTGTAGATCGAGTGGGAATGGTCGTAGTTGGGGGATTAAATCCACTGGCTGCACTGGAAGAAATGGGCATTGAAACCCAAAGTAAAGCCATGAGTACGATGATAGATTTTGAGGAACTCAGAAGCTTCTGGGAGCTTTAAATAACCCACCCTTGTAATGTTTTACGTACATTGGTAACACTTATATTGTTTGGGGCATCCTTCCGAGTGCTAGCTGCTGCGAGCCTACTCGCTGCTCTCTTAAGGGCAACACCCTCCATAAGTTCGGGTCGGGCTGTTGCCGCCGCTGTTCGAGCCTTGCTCGCTTAACGGTTCTCTTAAGATGCACTCTCCAGGATACCCGTCCGACAAAAATGTGAGGTTAATCTCAGATAATAATTTACTGTGAACCGTGAACGGTGAATGGTGAGCTAGGGAGAGCAACCAATGTCTGCTATTAATACACATAGTTTTAAGGGGGTGAGTAAAAAGTTTTTAACCGGAAGGGAAATCCCATGGAATATGAAAGGGGGTAAAAGATGTCTTTAAGTAGACCGAATGCAAGTGCTGCGACTATAACCACGACTAGGGTTACGCCTTCACCCATTTCTGGACTGTGTGTAGCCTGTGTGGATGGTTGTCCGGGCTATTGCGAAGTAGGAAGATCCGCCGTTAGGGGGAGGGAAATTATCTATCCGCACCCATTTGGAAAGGTCATCGCTGGAGCGGAGAAAGATTATCCCGTCGATTTTTCTCACTTCAATATCCAGGGGAGCTGCGTCGGGGCTGCGGGTATCGAGGCGGATCCGGATAAAGCCATTTTCCCTGCTGTAGATGTCTCCACCGAAATTGGCGCCCGGGGAAGAAAGATGAAGATGAAAGTCCCCTTCTTCACCGGTGCTTTGGGTTCAACCGATGTAGCCAGGGTGAACTGGGAAGGCGCCGCCATCGCCGTTGCCATATGTGGAGCCGTACTCATCTGTGGAGAGAATGTTTGTGGCATGGATCCCGATGCTGAGTTCAAAAATGGGAAAGTGGTAAGATCTCCAGAACTCGAAAGAAGGGTGAAGATATACAAGGAATGGTATGAGGGCTATGGGACCATGCTCGTTCAAGCAAATGTAGAGGACACTCGCCTTGGTGTTCCCGAGTATGCGGTGGAGAAGCTCGGAGTCGAGGGAATCGAGATAAAGTGGGGGCAAGGAGCTAAATCCATCGGTGGAGAAGTTAAGCTGCCCACTCTGGAAAGAGCTCTTGAGCTTAAGCAAAGAGGATATATCGTTATTCCCGACCCCAATGATTCCGCGGTTCAAGAGGCTTATAAAGCGGGAGGAGTACGAGAATTCGAAAGGCACTCCCGCCTGGGAATGGTGGACGAAGAGTCCTTTTTGAAGGAAGTGGAAAGGCTAAAGAATATAGGCGCTAAGTACGTTACCCTCAAAACGGGCGCCTATAGACCCGCGGATTTAGCGCGGGCGGTGAAATTCGCCTCCGAAGCAAAAATAGACCTTCTAACCGTGGACGGCGCGGGTGGCGGAACCGGAATGAGTCCATGGGTGATGATGAACGAGTGGGGAATCCCCACGGTTTATCTGGAGAGCCTTCTTTACAAATTCCTGAAGAGGATCGAGGAGAAGGGAGCATTTGTTCCCAGCTGTGCTATAGCTGGGGGAATTGTCCTTGAGGATCAGATTTTTAAAGCCATCGCCTTGGGAGCTCCTTATATAAAGGCGGTGTGCATGGGTCGGGGTACCCTCACCGCGGCGATGGTGGGGAAGACCCAAGGGCAGCTCCTCGAAGAAACTTACGGGAAAGGTAAGGAATATCAAGAAGCGCTTCTCCGCACATTCATCGGGGCGGTGCAACTTAAGGAAAAATATGGAGAAGATTTTAAGAGGATGCCACCGGCGGCAATAGCCGTCTATACCTACTATGACAGGATTGCCACTGGTCTTAAGCAGCTCATGGCCGGGGCTCGTAAATTCGCCCTCAACTTAATAGACCGAAATGACCTCTTCGCTCTAACGCGAGAAGCGGCGGAGCTTTCCGGGATCACCTATATAATGGAATCGGATATGGAAGAGGCGGAAAGGATTTTGGGATAAAGGAGGAGATATGCTTAATTTAATATGCCCTCAACATTGCCCTTCACCCTTTTGCGAGATTGCCTGTCCCACGGACGCCATCACCATTTCAGCTAAGGATAACAACGTTTATGTGGATACGGATAAATGCAATAGATGTGGAATTTGCCGAATGGTGTGTATGACCTGGAGCCGAGATAAATCCCTCGAGGGCAAAAGGCCTTGGATTTCCGAGGATTGGGTTACACCGACATAGGATTTTTGCAAAATTGGAGCTATATAAATGAAAGAAGAACTTCTGAGAAGAATTCTGTCTTCCTATAAAGGAAGAAAAAGGGATCTCATTCCAATTTTACAGGCGGTTCAGGCAAATTTTGGTCGCTTGCCCGAAGAAGCGATGCTCCGAATTGCAAGGTTTATTGGTATACCTGAAAGCGAGGTTTATTCTGTAGCCTCTTTTTATACTCAGTTCAGGCTCACACCTTTGGGAAGAAAGCATGTTACGGCCTGTCGAGGGACCGCCTGTCACATCCGCGGTGCACCTCACATCCTCCGGGAAATAGAGAAAGCGATTGGCATTAAGGAGGGGGAAGTAACGTCTGACCTAGAATATTCCCTGGAGACCGTGGCTTGCATTGGCTGTTGTGCTCTAGCCCCATGCATCAGGCTCAACAGGGATGTCTATGGTGAGATGACTCCGGAAAAGGTAAAAGAGCTTTTCCCCGCCTCGGATGAAGGAGAGCAGGATGTCCAATAGGAGATGCACAATTCTTGTTTGCCAAGGAACGGGCTGTATATCGGGAGGAGCCGAGCAAATCTTCTCTTCACTGGAAGAAGAAATGGCGAGACTGAATTTGGAGGAAAGCGTTCAAATCAAGCGCACCGGTTGTCATGGCTTCTGCCAACGAGGTCCCCTTGTCATCATTGAGCCGGAGAGCATTTTCTACTCCAAAGTTAAGCTGGATGATGTGCCCGACATCGCTCAATCTTTTTTACCGGGAGGAAAGCCCTTAGAGCACCTCTTCTACCATGACCCAGTTACCGGTGAACCCATCCCCCATTATGGCGATATCCCCTTTTACAATAAGCAAGAGCGCATCGTGTTGCGAAATTGTGGACATATCGACCCCGAGGATATTGGAGACTTTCTTGCCCTTGGCGGTTATGAAGCGCTGCGCAAGGCTCTTTTCGATAAGACCCCTGAACAAGTCATCGAGGAAGTGAAGCGCTCTGGGCTTCGGGGACTCGGTGGTGCCGGTTTTCCCACCGGGCGGAAGTGGGAAGCTTGCCGCATGGCACCCGGTGAAGAAAAATATGTCATCTGCAACGGCGACGAAGGTGATCCGGGTGCATTTCAGGATCGGTCGACTATGGAAGGAGACCCTCATTCAGTTTTAGAGGGAATGATTATTGCCGGCTACGCCATTGGTGCTAAAAAGGGCTTCATCTACGTGCGAGCTGAATATCCACTGGCGGTGAAGCGTTTAAAAATTGCCATCGCCCAAGCAAGAGAAGAGGGATTCCTGGGTAAGGATATTCTGGGAAGCGGATTTGATTTCGATATAGAGATTTTTCAAGGCGCTGGGGCCTTTGTTTGTGGGGAGTCCACAGCCTTGGTTCTTTCCATCCAAGGCAAGAGGGGTATGCCCAAACCCTTGCCCCGTCCCCGCACCGCGGAGATGGGATTATGGGATAAGCCAACCCTGCTCAACAACGTAAAAACCTTTGCCAACATTCCTCTCATCATCAACCGTGGCTGGGAATGGTTTGCCAGTAGGGGAACCGAAAAAAGCAAGGGCACTGCCATCTTTTCGCTCACGGGCAAGGTGGCTAATTGCGGTCTGATAGAGGTACCCATGGGGGTCACGCTTCGAGAAATTATCTATGATATCGGAGGGGGGATTCCCGGTGAGAAAGCTTTTAAGGCGGTTCAAACCGGCGGACCCTCAGGTGGTTGCCTCCCAGCGAGTTTCTTGGATATGCCGGTCGATTTCGACTCGCTCGTCACCGCGGGCTCAATGATGGGTTCCGGGGGTATGGTGGTCATGGACGAGGACACCTGTATGGTCGATGTGGCTCGCTACTTTCTCGACTTCACTCGGAGAGAATCCTGCGGTCAGTGCATTCCTTGCAGGCTCGGAACGGAGCAGATGTTTGAAGTTTTAGACGATATTACCAAAGGACGAGGCAGACCCGAGGACATTGACCTGCTTTTAGAGCTGAGCGACGCAATAGCACATGGTTCCCTTTGTGCTCTGGGCAAGACTGCTCCAAATCCTGTGCTCACTACGATTCGTTACTTTCGGGATGAATATGAAGCGCATATCGATGAAAAACGGTGTCCAGCCGGTGTGTGCAGGGAGCTTACCAAGGAGAAATCCTAAATCCTAAGCACGAAATCCTAAACTTTGGGAATTTGGCTTTTGAATTTTGAATTTGTTTCGCCTGCCTGTCGGGAGACAGGGATTTAGAGCTTTGAATTTAGAATTTAGGTTCTTCTCCAAAAACAGTGGGTAGAAAATGAAAATTAAAGTATGTTGAAAAATAGAAATCATCTTAAGTCTGTCTTCTTTCTCCTTAATGGGGAAAGCTACAGTCTCCTCTTTGATGAGGAGAGGCATTCCAATTTCCTCCCCCTTGACGGGGGAGGATTAAGGTGGGGGTGTTAAACCTGAGTAAAAATCTTATAAAGGCGGCTAGAAGCCTTAGAAAAGAATCCACCGATATAGAAAGATTCTTGTGGAAGCACTTACGTAGAAGGCAATTGAATGGTTTAAAGTTCAGGCGACAACAGCCAATTGGCAAGTATAGCGTAGATTTTGTTTGTTTTGAGAAACAGATTGTGGTAGAAGTCAATGGTGGACAACATCAAGAAAAAAGGGATAAAGATATTGAAAGGGACAGGTGGCTTCAAAATCAAGGCTTTAAGGTTCTAAGATTTTGGGATAATGAGGTTCTTAAAAATATCAAAGGAGTGTTGGAGGTAATAAGGGAGAGTTCTTTTGTACCACCCTCCCCTTTATCCCCTCCCATCCAGGGAGGGGAAACAAAAAACGTTTTTCCATCAAGGGAGAAGAGTACCCACTAAAATGGAGAAGGGCCAGAATTTATAAGATGAGGAGCGCTAATGGATAAAATCACTATTACCATTGATGGCTCGGACATTATAGCTGAGAGCGGGGCAACCATTTTGGAAGCAGCGCTCAAAAATGGCATTTATATTCCCCATCTTTGCTATCATCCCGACTTAAAAACCTATGGAGCTTGTCGGTTGTGTATCGTTGAGATCGAGTGTGGGAAACTGGTGATCTCCTGCCGAACGCCGGTCAAACAGGGCATGTCGGTTAGGACAAGGAGTCTGGAGATTGATAAAGTACGTCGAGCCATTATTGAGCTGCTCATCGCCAATCACCACGCAGATTGCCGTGATTGCACTAAAAGTAGGCAGTGTGAGTTGTTGAAGATAGCCGCCTTTATTCGTTTTGATAGAAAACGGGCGAGGCGCTTAAGGTGGGCGAAGGAGGAACTCCCCCGAGATACCTCAAATCCATTTTTCGATATTGATCCCAATAGATGCGTGCTCTGTGGAGTTTGTGTCCGAACCTGTGAGGAAATTCAAGGAGTGGGCGCCATTGACTTTGTTGGTCGGGGTTATACCAGTAAAATTGCCCCCTTTGGAGACAAACCTTTGGCTCAGTCCAGATGTGAATCGTGTGGGGAGTGTGTGGTCAGGTGTCCGGTTGGTGCCTTGGTGCCAAAAAATGTCCAGCGTCCAGAGCGAGAGGTCAAGACCATTTGTTCATATTGTGGCACGGGTTGTGGCATTTATCTGGGCATTCGTGACAATGACGTCGTCAGCGTGCGAGGCGATACCGATAGTCCGGTAAATGGAGGCAATCTTTGCGTCAAAGGTCGGTTTGGCGCCAGTTTCGTCAACTCCCCGGATCGATTGAGCTCACCCCTCATTAGAACAGCTCTAAAAGAGCATTCTGAGTTCAGCACCCTCTCCCTCACCTTTCCCCCTCGAGGGGGAGGGCAGGGGTGGGGGGAGGTATCTTGGGATGAGGCATTGGAGCTAGTTGCCGATAAGCTAGTCAGGTACAGTGGGGACCAGTTTGCGCTCCTGACTTCAGCTAAATGCACCAATGAGGAAAGCTACGTTATTCAGAAGTTTGCCAGAGTGGTAATGAACACCAATAACATAGACAATTGCGCCCGCCTATGTCATGCCCCTACCATGGTAGGTCTGCATGAAACAATCGGCATCGGGGCGATGACCAACTCCATAAGTGAGATCGAGAAAACTTCCTGCATACTAGCTATAGGCACTAATGTTACACGAGCTCATCCGGTAATCGGAATCAAGGTAAAGAGGGCAGTGCGGAATGGAGCCAAGCTCATTGTGATTAATCCAAAGGAAATCGACCTATGCCGCTTCGCCGATATCTGGCTTAGACCTTATCCGGGTACCGATGTAGCTCTGATTATGGGTATGAACCAGGTGATCGTCGATGAAGGATTGCTCGATAATGCCTTCATCGAAAAACAGTGCGAGAATTTCGAAAGCTTAAGAGAGTCTTTAGAGGATTTTAGCCCGGGCAGGGTGGAAAGGATCACCGGTGTTTCCAGGGAAATGATAGCCCAGGCGGCCAGGATTTATGCCACAAACAAACCGGCGGCTATCATATGGTCTACGGGCATCACTCAGCATTCTCATGGCACCGATAATGTCTTTGCCCTTGTCAATTTGGCCATGCTTACGGGGAATATCGGAAAGCCTTCAGGGGGACTTTATCCACTTTTGGGGGAGAATAACGCTCAAGGTGCCTGCGATATGGGGTGCCTGCCCGATTTCTATCCCGGTTACCAAAGGGTAACCGATCCAGGGGTCCGAAAGAAATTTGAGACTGCTTGGAGTGTGGACTTGAATCCCGAGCCAGGATTAACCTTCACTGAAATATGGCAGGCTATCTTGGATGGAAAAATTAAGGCAGTTTACATCATTGGTGCCAATCCTGCATTGAGCATCGCTGGTTCCCAGAGAGTGCGTGAGGCCCTGAAGAAAGCAGAATTCGTTGTTGTCCAGGATATCTTCTTTAACGAGACGGCCAAATTTGCCCATGTTGTCCTCCCAGCGGCAAGCTTCGCTGAGAAGGAGGGAACTTTCACCAATACCGAGCGGCGCATTCAGAGGGTGCGCAAAGCAATGGAACCCGTTGGCGATTCACGTCCCGACTGGGAGATCACATGCGAGCTGGCCAGAAGGCTGGATGGTAAGGGTTTCGATTTCAGTCACCCCGCCGAGATCACATCAGAGATTGCCTCAATTGCTCCTCTGTATGGAGGCGTATCTTACGACCGCTTGGAAAATGAGAGCTTGGAACGGTTTCACACCCCCAGTAGCAAGGGTAAATTTAGACCGTTGGAATTTAGACCCCCGACAGAGGTTCCCGATGTTGAATATCCCTTGATTTTGACCACTGAAAGGACCCTCTACCGTCATGGTACTTTATCATGGAAAGTGGATGGTCTCAACATTTTAAAAGGTAAGGAGCTTGTAGAGATAAATCCAAAGGATGCCGCCGATTTTGGCATCAGTCATGGCCAGATAGTGCGGATAATTTCTCGGCGGGGGGAGATAGAGGCTGAAGTAAAGGTGACTTATGCCACTCCACCGGGTGTGATCTCCATGGGCTTTCATTCCACCCAAAGCCCAACCAACGTGCTCACCAATCCTACTCTTGACCCCGTAGCTAAAACGCCGGAAGCAAAGGTATGTGCGGTGCGGATTGTTCCACAAACATAGTGCCACCTTAAACACCCCAATGCCATTTGTCAACCATCCTTAAGAACTGTACAATGTGAATAGTCTATTAGTTGATAGTTTGTTAGTTGGGAGTGTAAGATAAATAATTTACTACCAACTCCCAACTACCTACTATGAACTATTTGTGGGGTTGAAGATTTTTGGAGAAGAAAAAGATTATATTAATCGATGGCAACAGTTTAGTCTACCGAGCCTTCTATGCTTTACCCACAACTTTGGCTACCTCAGCAGGGCAAATAACAAATGCGGTATATGGATTTTCAAGCATGCTCATCAAGCTGTTGAGGGAGGAAAAGCCCAACGTTGTTTTGGTGGCCTTTGACAAGGGTATGCCCGCTCGAGTCGCTCAATATGAGGAATATAAAGCCCATCGTCCAGAGACTCCAGATGAATTGAGGAGTCAGATGCCCTTGGTGAAGGAAGTCCTTGAGGTTCTCAATATCCCCATTTTTGAGATGGAGGGATGTGAAGCCGATGATATTCTGGCTACCCTGGCGAGGAAGGCGGAGCGGGAAGGACATCAGGTACTAATAGTAACCGCGGACAGAGATGCCTTTCAGCTGGTATCTCCGCGGGTAAAGATCATGACCACCAAAAAGGGGATTTCCGATATAGTCCTCTACGACCACAAGGCTGTAATCAGCAGATATGGTGTTCCTCCCAAGAGAATTGTCGATTATTTGGCTCTGAAGGGAGATTCCTCGGATAACATCCCCGGAGTTCCGGGCATAGGCGAGAAAACAGCTGCCAAGCTCATCCAGGAGTTTGGCGGCTTGGAGAATATCCTTGAGAACGTGGATAGAATCCCGGCGAAAAACCGGGAGGCTCTCAAAAATTATGCGGAGCAAGCTAAGCTCAGTAAGCAATTGGCGATTTTAGATTGTGGTGTTCCTATAGATGTGGATTTTGACCGCTATCGTTTGGGAGGGTGGGATGAAAGAAGAGTTCGAGAGGTATTTTCTTCATTGGAGTTCAACACCCTGTTGGAGAGGCTTTTAACCCAGGAGGTTGCTGCTCCCGCGGAGACTCCTTTAAGGATAGAGGTTAAGATTGTCCTTAATGAAATGGATCTCAAGGATCTCTTGAAACACCTCGATTCAAGTCGAAGATTCGGATTGGAAATAGTTTCCTCTGGAACTCATCCCATCGACTTAAACCTCACAGGTTTGGCTGTATCCACCGAGGATCAGACCTATTACATCCCCTTGGAGGAGAAATTGGGGCAACTTCCAAAAGCTTTGGTCTTTGGCGAACTTAAGCCCTATCTCGAATCCTTAAGAAAGTCAAAGGTTGTCCACGATGGAAAAACACTGATACATTGTTTGAGAAACGAAGGCATCAATTTGAATGATCTCTCTTTTGATACCTTAATTGCTGCTTACCTCCTTGATCCGGGAAGAGAAGTTTATCCTCTTGAGCATCTATGTAGACAATATCTTAGATTGAAGATCGCTGAGGAGGAAACCGATTCCGGGGTTGGGCAAAAAGCTCTCACCATTCTAAAGCTACAACCGATACTCGGGAGGGAACTCAAGGAGAGGGAACTCTGGGAACTTTTTGAAGGCATTGAGATGCCGCTCCTCTTCGTCCTTACCCGGATGGAGCTCGAAGGAGTGGGAATCGAGATGCAAGTTTTGGAGTCCTTCTCCTCTGAAGTCGAGGATATCATAAAGACTCTAGAGCAAGAAATCTATGATTTGGCTGGTGAAGAGTTCAACATCAACTCCTCTCAACAATTGGGAACCATTCTCTTTGAGAAATTGAGATTGGAATCCCATCGAAGAACTAAAACGGGTTATTCAACGGATTACTCCGTATTGATCAAGCTCGTGGACCAACATCCCATAATCGAAAAGCTCCTACAATATCGCGAGCTATCGAAGTTAAAGTCCACGTATATCGATGCTTTACCCAAACTGGTACATCCGAGAACGAAAAGACTGCATACCACCTTCAGTCAAACGATCACCACAACTGGCAGGCTCACGAGCAGCAATCCCAATCTTCAGAACATTCCAATCCGAACCGAACTGGGTTTAAGGATAAGAGAAGCCTTTATCCCCACCAGACCATCGGATCAGTTTCTCGTGGCGGATTATTCTCAAATCGAGTTAAGAATCCTGGCTCATTTGTCCCAAGACCAGGGTTTACTTCGAGCTTTCAGAGAGAAAAGGGATATTCACCTGGCTACAGCTTGCGAGGTATTCGGAGTAAGACCCGAAGATGTGGATCCTTTGATGCGGAGGGCCGCCAAGGCAGTGAACTACGGCATTGTGTACGGCATAAGTCCTTATGGTCTTTCCGAGCAGCTGGGAATATCAAAAGATGAGGCAAAGGCATATATCGATAGATATTTTGAGAGATATCCATCGGTGCGTGAATTCATTGACAAGGTCATCGCCGATGCTTATCGTGATGGTTACGTAAAGACTTTGATGAAGAGACGAAGATATCTACCCGAACTCAAGAGCAGCAACTATCGGATCAGGAACTTCGGCGAAAGGTTAGCGATAAATACCACCATCCAGGGGAGTGCCGCCGACATCATAAAGCTGGCCATGATCCAGTTGGATAGGGAATTTTGCAAGAGGGGACTCTGCACCCGAATGGTCCTGCAGGTGCACGATGAGTTGATATTCGAAGTGCCGGAGGATGAGAGGAAAGCTGCCCAAAATCTGGTGTGTGAGGTGATGGAAAATGCCTATCCCCTGGATGCGAAGTTGAAGGTGGATATATCCATGGGTCCTAACTGGAAAGAGGCGAAGGAATAACAATTATATTATCATATAGGCAGGAGATGCTGAATGTATTGTGGAAGTTTAAGAAAAGAAAATTTAGGGAGGCTTTATAATAATGGAAGATAAAGAAGGTAAGAGAGATAATAGTGTGCGAGGAAGGAATGAAGAGACAATCCCCGATTATGATCAGACCATAAAGATTTTTGACGAGGGAGATATAGTTTCGGGCAAGGTTGTCAAGGTCGACAGGGATGAGATTTTAGTGGATATAGGATATAAATCCGAAGGCGTTATCCCCATTCGTGAACTCTCCATAAGACCCAATATTGGTCCTGAGGATATTCAGGTCGGTGAGGAGATTGAAGCTTTGGTACTCCAAAAGGAGGATAGTGAAGGGAGACTGATTCTTTCGAAGAAGAGAGCCGACTCCGAGAAGGCCTGGGAGAAAATTGAAAGGATCTATGAGGAAAGTGGAAGTGTTAAGGGAGAGGTCATCGAGGTTGTTAAGGGTGGATTGATCTTGGATATCGGCTTAAGGGGTTTCCTTCCCGCCTCACTGGTCGAGCTAAAAAGGGTCAAGGATTTGAATCGGTACGTGGGGCGTGAGCTGGAGTGCAAAATCGTTGAGATGAACAGGACCAGGAATAACGTGGTCTTATCGAGGAAAGCGGTTCTTGAGGAGGAGCGAAAGTGGGAACGGCAAAAGATTTTATCCAAACTGGAAAAGGGTCAGATCCTTACGGGTAAAATTTCCAGTATCGTTGATTTTGGAGCCTTTGTTGATTTGGGAGGAGTCGACGGACTCATACATATCTCTGAACTTTCTTGGTCTCATATAGATCATCCCTCTGAGGTGGTTTCGGTAGGAGACGAGGTAAAAGTTCAGGTTTTGGACATCGACCTCGAGCGCGAGCGTATCTCATTGGGACTTAAACAGACCACCGAGGATCCGTGGAAAATCAAGGTTGGCAAGTATTCCGTGGGTGACGTTGTTGAGGGAGTGATCAGCAGGATAGTCCCCTTTGGAGCGTTCTTACAGATGGATGAGGGAGTTGAGGGATTAATCCACATATCCGAATTGGCGGAGGAGCGGATTGAGCTTCCCGACCAAGTTGTTAAGATAGGCGATAGAATAAAAGCCAAAATCATTGACATAGATTTGGAGAGAAGGCGAATCAGTTTAAGCCTCAAGCAACTTGAGGAAGGTAAGGAGAAGAAGGTGCCCGAAAAGACCAAGGAGGCACAGGAAACCGAAGCTGTTAAAGAAAGCGAAGAAGGCCATGCTCATCAGGTGGAGGAAAACGAGAAACGAAAAACGAAGGATTTTGATGAGGGAGAGACTCCCGAACCATCGCTAGAGGCAGTTATTGAGGAAATAAAGGAATCCCGTTCTTTAAGGAAGCAACTCTAACTTCCAATATTCTTAAGAATTTTAGAATATTGATTATTGTGTAAGGTGTAGTTTTTAAATCTTCAGAGCATATGGAATTATGTGGCTACTGGTTCTGGTTGTTCCTTTAAAAGCCAGAACTTTTTTACAAGTAACCTCGATTCCCAATATCCTTGAGAATTCTATAGAATGTAATTTTCGTTTGTTGGGATTGGAATTCATGAAATCGAAATTCTTCTCAATCCTCACTTATCGGTCTCCGGTTCTTGGTTGGATGGGATTGATTTTCTATCTTTCATCTCGACCGATTAGTTTTCCCATACATCCCCTACTTTCTAATACCTTTCACTTTGTTGAGTATGCCATTTTGACTTTCTTGTTGCTGATAGCGTTCAAAAATACGACGAATCTTCAATCGACGCTACTTTGCGCGTGGGCCATGAGCATCTCCATCGGTTATGGTATCCTCGATGAGATACACCAGATTTTCGTGCCCACTCGTATCTTCAGCCTTTGGGATGTGGTAATGGATTCCCTGGCTGCTTTAGTAGTCGCCCTCCTGGCCAGAGGGATTTTACTCTCCACTTCATCGGCGATGACGGGAGGAAAAGGGATGAAAGTCATCGGTGTCACGGGAGGAATTGCTACTGGCAAAAGCACGGTAGCTAAATTATTAGTTAGCAGAGGAGCGAAGGTCATCGATGCAGATCAAATTTCTCGTGAAGTGATGGCACCCAAATCCGAGGTTTGGGAAAAGATCGTCTCGTACTTCGGCGAGGAAATACTTTTGCAGGATGGGAGCATCGATAGAAAAAAGTTAGCAAAAATCGTTTTCTCCGATCCACAAGAACTCGAAGTCTTAAACCGCTTAACTCATCCCACCATCATCAAAGTTATCGAGGATAGACTGGAGGAACTCAAACGGACTCGATGGGATCAAGTCATAGTCTTCGACTGTCCTCTTCTCATAGAGGCTCAGCTCCTTCCTTTGGTAGATGAAGTGGTTGTGGTGACCACCAAGGAGGAAACGCAGATCAAACGCCTTGAGGAAAAAGGTCTCTCAGCTGAGGAGGCTCGTGCAAGGATGCGAGCTCAAATCCCCCAGGAGCAACGGATTAAGTTCGCGGATTACATCGTTGAGAATGACGGGACTCTTGATGAGCTTCGCGAGAAGGTTGATGAGCTTTGGGAAGCTATCAAAGCTGACCAAAAATCGTAGCGCGGGGGCTTGTCCCCCGCATGTCTACTTTGGGCGGGGATAAACCCCGCCCCTACAAATTAAATATCTTTTGTCCCATGTCCCTTGTCCATGTCCTTGATCCTTCACTCTTGACCCATAACCCATGTCTTCTCCCATATCCCAATAAATTTGCAGCAAATTCTCCCCGGTTGTTTTAAAATAATAGATGTTGGAGCTCTTTGACCTAGACTCATTGAATGAGGTGCAAAGGATGACGGACTGTCCAGGGAGGTTCAAGTTACAAGCTCCTTATGAGCCCAAGGGGGATCAACCGAAGGCGATAAAGCAACTCATCGAGGGTTGCAAGAAAGGTTATCGCTATCAGACATTGCTTGGGGTGACCGGATCGGGCAAAACCTTCAGTATGGCAAAGGTAATTGAGGGGATACAGAAACCAACCTTGGTTATTTCTCCCAACAAGACTTTGGCCGCTCAGCTTTGCAGCGAGTTTAGAGAATTCTTCCCCGAAAATGCCGTGGAGTATTTCGTAAGTTATTATGATTACTACCAACCTGAAGCTTATCTTCCTCAAACCGATACATACATCGAGAAGGATGCTTCCATCAATGAGGAAATTGACAGACTGAGACACGCAGCTACCTCAGCCCTATTTTCTCGCAGAGACGTTGTCATCGTGGCTAGTGTATCCTGCATTTATAACCTCGGCTCCCCGGAGGATTATCTGGCAAAGGTGATCTTCCTGGAGAGTGGCAAAGAATACGACAGAGATGAGATCCTTAGAAGATTGGTTGAGGTGAAGTATCAGCGAAACGACATCGATTTCTCGCGAGGTAGATTCAGGGTGAGGGGGGATGTCATTGAAATCTTCCCCGCTTATGAGGAGAAGGCATTAAGGATCGAGATGTTTGGTGACGAATTGGAAAGGATCATAGAGGTAGACCCCTTGACTGGAGAGATAACCAATGAATATGAGAAGGTAGCCATTTATCCAGCCACTCACTTTGTGACCATCGATGATAAGTTGGAACGAGCTCTTGTGTCCATCGAGAAGGAACTCAAATGGAAATTGAGACAACTCGAAGCTCAGGGGAAGCTCCTGGAGGCCCAGCGCCTGAGGATGCGCACCAAATATGATCTGGAGATGCTCAGAGAGGTCGGTTATTGCACTGGAATCGAGAACTATTCAAGACATTTTTCGGGCAAAGCCCCCGGCGAACCACCCGATACCCTGCTCGATTACTTCCCGAATGATTTTTTGGTATTCATCGACGAGTCTCATATCACCGTACCTCAAATTCACGGGATGTACGAGGGTGATCATTCCAGAAAAGAAGCTCTGGTCGAGTACGGTTTCAGGCTTCCGTCAGCCTTTGATAATCGTCCCTTGACCTTCGATGAATTCATCACCAGGGTTCCACAAGTCATATTCGTCAGTGCCACTCCAGGTGACTATGAGCTCTCGGTGAGCAGTCAGGTCGTGGAGCAGATCATCCGTCCCACGGGGCTCGTCGATCCCGAAGTGGTCGTCCGACCTGCCGAGGAACAAATCGATGATCTAATAAATGAGATAAAGAAAAGGGTTACAAAGAACGAGAGGGTACTGGTGACCACCTTGACCAAGAAGATGGCCGAGGATTTGACGGACTATCTCATAGAGATGGGATCCCGCGTCAGATACCTCCATTCGGATATTGAAACTTTGGAGAGGGTGGGGATCTTAACCGATTTAAGATTGGGCAAGTTCGATGTCCTTGTGGGAATAAATCTCCTCAGGGAGGGTTTGGATTTACCGGAAGTATCCTTGGTGGCAATCTTGGATGCGGATAAGGAGGGCTTCCTGCGTTCGGAGAGGTCGCTCATTCAGATCATCGGTCGAGCCGCTCGAAATGTCAGTGGACAGGTCATTCTGTACGCGAATGAAGTCACGGAATCCATGCAAAAGGCTTTAAACGAAACCAATCGCAGAAGAAGACTTCAGATGGAGTACAATCGAAAACACGGCATTGAACCGGAGACCATCAGGAAGGCGATCACCGATATCTTACAGGCGGCGAGGATTTCTGAGTCACCGAAGCTATATAAATATAGGCGAAGGTATCAAGAGGAAATCTTATCGATGCCCAAGGATGAGATCGAGCGTTTGATTCACAGCCTGGAGGAGGAGATGAGAGCAGCTGCCGAGGAATTGAATTTTGAGCAGGCAATCGAGCTCAGAGATCAGATAATGGAGTTAAGGAAGGAACTCGAAATAATGAATGCGAGGAGAAAAGCCTAATCACATTACCGCCATTTTTCTTTGGTTTATACATGCATTGATGGTGCGGCGGCAATGCGGATAGTATGGGGAGGATTTCTCTGGACGGAGCCCAAATTTAAAACGACTGTATTTATCCTATTAATTACCCTCGCTGCTTATTTGTTTTCAATGGTTGTTGCGAAACCCAAGATTGTTTCGGTACTAAATGTGGGAATTGCACCTTTGGTGGTCATTTTTATAACATTTTTTCATTTGTTATCATAAAAGGAGATAAATTTATAAAGAGTTGAGAAGAATGGCTGACAAAATTATCATTCGAGGCGCAAGGGAACATAATTTAAAGAACATAAATGTCGAACTCCCCAGGGATGAATTCATCGTGATGACCGGAATTTCCGGATCTGGGAAGTCGTCTCTAGCCATCGATACCATCTATGCGGAGGGGCAAAGGCGTTATGTGGAATCCTTATCCGCCTACGCCAGGCAATTTTTGGGTCAGATGGAGAAACCCGATGTGGAATTAATCGAGGGGCTTTCCCCAGCCATCTGTATCGATCAAAAATCCGCTCCCAAAAATCCTCGTTCCACTGTGGGAACGATCACCGAAATCTATGATTATCTGCGTCTTTTGTATGCCAGAATCGGGACGCCCCATTGCCCAAATTGTGGAAGGGAAATCGCTCAACAGAGTTCCCAGCAGATAATCGAGCAGATAAGCACCCTTCCATCGGGAACCAAGTTTCAGATCTTGGCCCCTGTGGTGAGGGGGAGGAAGGGTGAATATAGAGAATTGCTTGAGAGGTTGAGAAAGGAAGGCTTTGCCCGGGTCCAAATAGATGGGAGGATTTATGGACTCGATGAGGACATAAGATTGGACAGGGATGTCCGCCACAATATCGATGTAGTCGTCGACCGATTGATAATGAAGGAGGGAGTCGAAAGAAGGCTGGCGGACTCCATCGAGACCGCTTTAAACCTGGCCGATGGGATCGTAGCCATAGAGATCATCGATGGTGAGAGACTTGCCTACCGGACGGGCAGGCCATGTCTGCCCACAGGCAGGCAGGACTTCAGCACCCATTTTGCTTGCATCGATTGTGGGATAAGCTTTGAGGAGCTTTCCCCCAGGATGTTCTCGTTCAATAGTCCCTATGGTGCCTGTAGCTATTGTGGTGGATTGGGCACGAAGATGGAAGTAGATCCCGATTTGGTGGTTCCCAATCCCGATTTATCCTTACGCGAAGGTGCTGTAGCTCCTTTCTATCACACCAGGGTGGATTTTTATCCCAAGATAATTAGAGCGGTGGCTGAACAGTATGGAATCAATATGGATACCCCCTGGAGGGATTTGGAGGATTGGCAGAAGCAGATCCTCATGTATGGTACAGGCGACGAGCAGGTCTATGTGAGATACCGGAGTCTCACGGGCAGGATTAGAAGCTATTATACTTCCTTCTCTGGGGTCGTCCCCAATCTCAACCGACGCTATAGAGAAGCCGAATCGGATTACGCTCGGGAGAAGATTGAACAATATATGAGCGTAAGCTCCTGTCCTCAGTGCAAAGGAGCGAGACTCAAACTAGAGAGTCTGGCAGTGACCGTCGGTGGACTGAACATATATGAATTCTCGCAGATGTGCGCCAAGGAGGCTTTGAAGTTCACCGAGAAGCTCAAAGCGAGTTTGAGTCCAAGGCAGATGCTGATCGCACAACGGATCATCAAGGAAATTCAGAATCGACTGAAATTCATGATAGATGTTGGATTGGATTATCTCACACTGGATAGATCTGCGGCAACTCTGGCCGGTGGTGAAGCTCAGCGCATCAGGCTGGCTACTCAGATCGGATCGGGACTCGCAGGTGTCCTTTATATTCTCGACGAACCGAGTATAGGGCTCCATCAGAGGGATAACAGGCGTCTAATAGAATCCCTTAAGAGATTGAGGGATCTTGGAAATACCATAATCGTGGTCGAGCACGATGAAACCACCATAAGGAGTGCCGATTTCATCGTGGATATCGGACCGGGAGCTGGAGAGCACGGTGGGAGAATCGTGGTCACCGGTGGAGTCGAGGATTTAATCCGATGTCCTCAATCGATAACCGGAAAGTATTTGAGCGGGGAAAGAAAGATTCCATTGCCCCCCGTTCGGAGAAAAGCAAAGGGTAAGTATCTGACCATTAAAGGTGCGAGTGAGCATAATCTTAAAGATATCGATGTCCCCATTCCCTTGGGACTCTTCGTGTGCAATACAGGCGTTTCCGGTTCCGGCAAGAGCACGCTGGTCTCAGATGTTTTGTACAGGAGCTTGGCAGCGAAACTATATAAGTCGAGGGAAAAACCCGGTAAGCACGAGGGCGTAGAGGGTCTTGAATACATCGATAAAGTGATAAATATAGACCAATCTCCCATCGGAAGGACACCTCGCTCCAACCCGGCCACCTATGTGAAGGTTTTTGATGATATCCGACGTGTCTTCGCTGAGGTACCTGAGGCGAAAATAAGGGGATACAAGCCCGGGAGATTCAGTTTTAACGTCAGGGGTGGGCGTTGTGACGCCTGCCAGGGTGATGGAACGATAAAAATAGAGATGCATTTCTTACCTGATATTTACATCCCCTGCGAGGTGTGTAAAGGAAAGCGCTATAATAGAGAGACCTTAGAGGTAAAATTCAAGGGAAAGACCATCGCCGACGTTTTGAACATGTCCGTTGAGGAGGCCTTGAAGTTCCTTGAAAATATTCCCAATATCAGAAGGCGCCTTCAAACCCTCTACGATGTGGGTTTGGGTTACATCAAACTCGGTCAGCCCGCTCCCACCCTATCCGGTGGTGAAGCTCAGAGGGTGAAGCTCGCCGCCGAACTTTCAAAAAAGGCAACTGGAAGAACCTTGTACATTTTGGATGAACCGACCACAGGTCTGCACTTCGCCGATATCGAAAAATTATTGGATGTTTTGAACCGCCTTGTCGATCAGGGAAATACCGTTCTGGTCATAGAGCATAATCTGGATGTAATAAAGACCGCGGATTACATAATCGATTTGGGACCCGAGGGTGGCGAAGAGGGAGGCTATGTGATCGCTTCGGGTACACCCGAGGAGATAATGGAAAATCCTAGGTCTTACACCGGTCGGTTCTTGAAACTTGCTTTGGAGCCAGTGGCCGCCATGCCGTGCCTGAAAGGATATAAATTCGGAGGATGAAAAATGGATACTATTCAAAAATTTCAAGATTTACTCAGAAAGTTGTTTCAGTTTGAGGCATCGGATTTAGATAGAATATAAGGATAACTGGACTGAGGAGGATTTAAAAAGGGATAAGGAGTTCATCATCAAAGAACTCGAACCTTGGACACCACATATTGTTTATGTCAATGGCCAGAGTGTCCTAACGCCTAAACTTGAAGACCATACAGTAGAAATCCACTATATTGAACCAGAGTTTAAAAAACTGATGGAAGGTTAGGAATATGAAAACTTCTGATGAAATAAAGCAGATATTGACAGAACACAAAGAGGAATTGAAAGAAAAATATGGAGTTAAGGAAATAGGTATATTTGGTTCTTATGTGAGAGGGGAATATAAGAAAAAAAGTGACCTCGATATACTTGTGGAATTTGAAGAGGATAGGGAAATTGGGCTGTTAAAGTTTGTGAACATGGAGAACTATTTGAGTGAACTTCTTGGTGTGAAGGTCGATTTGGTAGAGAAATCTGCATTAAAGCCAAGAATAGGTAAGCATATACTAAGAGAGGTGGACATCTTGTGAAAAGAGAGGTAGGGGATTATATTGAGGATATTATCGGTGCTATGGATAAGGCTGTCAGTTTTGTTGAGAACATATCTTATGAGGAATTTGCTAAAGACGATAAAACCGTCTTTGCAGTAGTAAGAGCACTTGAGATTATTGGTGAGGCGGTTAAGAATATTCCTGACGATTACAGAAAAAAGTATCCTGAAATACCTTGGAAGGATATGGCAGGTATGAGAAACAAAGTTACCCACGAATATTTTGGACTGAAATTAAGTATCGTGTGGAAGGCTGTTAAAGAAGAATTACCTCCATTAAAGCCTATTTTTGAGAAAATATTGAGAGATCTGGAAAAATGAATATTGAGAAATACTTGTTTTAGATAAATACCTGCTTTCTCTTTTTGGAGTAAGTGATTTTAGAGATTTGCAGAAAAATTAAAGGATGCACTGCTTGGAATTGATAGTGATGGGAGAAGTCATTTTGTAAATGTCCTCCGTTCATCTTTTGACGATTTACAAAAAGATAAAATTTCGGAAGATACACTCTTAAGACGCGATGAAAATATCTAGTCTTATGTAAGAAAGATTAATTATAAGCGCTGAGCAAATCAACTTAAAGTATTTTCAGTATCTGGCAGTACTTTTCTCAGAGCTTGTTCTGGATAATCTAAAAAAATAGAGAGATTGAGTTTCTATATGATCTAAACGAATTTTTGGAAACTTATAAACAGGAACAGGACATCGGCATTATAGATAAATTCAACGAAGATGACTTGAAAAAACTTGCTTTCTGGATGGCAACAGGCTCAGGAAAAACCTTGATTACGCATATAAACTATTACCAATTTTTTAACTACAAGTTATTTTCTCCCGACAGTATCATCTTGATTACCCCTAATGAAGGACTTTCAAAACAGCACTTTGATGAATTACAAAAAAGCGGCATTCCTTGCAGACTCTACGAAGGCGGATTGAGCAGTCATGGCACATTTAGAGATGAACGGGAAGTTCTGGTTATAGAAATGACAAAATTCGTAGAAGAGAAGAAAGGTGGTGGAGTAACTCTCCCAGTTAGTGTATTTGAAGGTAGAAATCTTGTTTTTGTAGATGAAGGGCATAAGTGCTACCTTTGGGCAGATTTTAAGTGAGAGAAATACGGAGATCCTTGAGGAGTATGCTAAATCAATTATCTTTGATTACTCATATAAATACTTCTATCTGGATGGGTATGGTAAAGATTTCTCGGTATTGAATGTGAAGCAAACAAAAATTAGCGAACGCAACTTTCAGGAAACAATGTTTGTCACCAGCCTTTTATCTTTTTATGAGCAACTTTTGGTATATGAAGAAAATAAACATCTGGCAAAAGGTCATAACCTTGAAAAACCTCTCTGGATTTTTGTTGGGACAACGGTTACAGGAAAAGAGGAAGAATCGGACGTTATTCAGATTGTGGAATTCATTAGAAGAGTAATGCAAGATGTCACGTGGATACATAAAAAGGCAGAAGATATTTTAAATGGCAATACCGGACTAAAAGACGAAAATAATGAAGATGTCTTTAAGAATAAATTTGATGTACATCAAGAGAAGGAATATTGAATTTGATGATTTATACAAGAAAGTTTTCATGGGAAAAGGAAGTTTTAGCATATATGATCTGAGGAGTGCAGAAGGAGAATTTGGGCTAAAGATTGGAGAGAATGACTATTTCGGGGTTATAAATATCGGCGATGTATCAGGGTTGAAAAACAATTAGAGAAAAAAGGAATATCTGTAGGACAGGATGCTGTATCTATTTCTCTTTTCGACGCTATTAAAAGGGAAGGCTCACCCGTGAATATCCTGATTGGTTCAAAAAAATTCATTGAAGGTTGGGACACCTGGCGGGTTTCTTCTATGGGGCTTTTAAATATTGGTAGAGGACAGGGGCCACAGATTATTCAATTATTCGGAAGAGGAGTAAGACTGAAAGGTAAAGGAATGTCCCTCGAGAGAAGTGATGAGAAAAGTGCAGTCCAATTTTTAGAGATGCTTAATATCTGTGGTATCAAGGCGGATTATTTAAGTAAGTTTTTAGAAACAATTAGTAAAGAAGAGGTGGAGTTTGAGACAATTGAAATACCGGTCACATCGCAGCATGAGAAAAAATGGAAAAGCCTTTATACACTTACTAAAGATGAGAAAAAGAGGTTTGAGGAAGAGGAAATTGTGAGATTAGAACTTGATGATAGAATTCATTTCACAATAGACCTTTTGCCAAAGGTATCAACTTATCTGGCTAAGGAAAGAAAAGAAGAAGGCATCAAGATGGGACAGATTAGAGCAGAAGTTCAGCCGATGAGGTTAACAGAAGATATTATAGATTTACTTGATTGGGATAGGATATGGGAAGAGATTTGCGATTTCAGAATTGTAAAGGATATTGGAACCTGGTTTTTGATATAAAGGAATTAAGAAATCTGTTTTTATCGGACAGATATAAAATTTTGGCATAGAATCTTTTATTCTTTCAAAAACTGCCCTTTTGGAGATTAGGAAGGATTTGATGATAGATGAGAAGGTAAGGTATGAGGATTATCTAAAAAAGAGAGCAGATTTCGCTGTCAGGCGAGCAAAACTGGGTTTAAAGAGGGAAGCTTCCTCAAGAGTGAGGGATGAGGAGGAGGGGAAGTTGCTTCTCGAGTTTGATAAGGCTCGGCTTGAGCGGTGGAAGAAGGAAGGCAAGCTGGTGAAGCTTGGACCCAGGAAATATAGATTTAATGTTTGAGACATTATTCCTCTTTTTTCATAGGCTGGCAAGATTTAGTGGAAAACCCATCGAATAAGCCATTGACCTCACAACCTCGAATCTTCAACATTTAACACCTCTCCTTGTGCTATAATTTTTTCAGAATGACCTCCCAAAAAGCTCTTTTGGAGCAACTGAAAATGGTGCCGGATAAGTCCGGGGTCTATGTCTTCAAGGACGCCCAGGGAAAAGTGCTGTACATCGGCAAAGGACGTTCCCTACGTAAGAGGATGCGTTCATATTTTCAGAAGATCCACACCTATTCCCCAAAGATCCAGGCCATGGTGGATAGAATCGCCGATTTTGACATCTATGTCACCGACAGCGAGGTCGAAGCCCTCATCCTCGAGTGCAATTTAATAAAGAGGTATCGACCCAGTTTCAACATAAACCTCAGGGATGATAAGAGCTATCCATGCCTCGCAATTACCTTAAATGATGCATTCCCCAGGGTTATGGTGACCAGAAAATTGGGAATAGAGGGGGCCAAATATTTTGGTCCATACACGAAAGCCCACGCCATCAGGGACACATTGGATACATTACGGCGCATTTTCCCAGTCCGGGCGTGTAAGGGGAAAGAACCGGGTAAGTCAAGCGGTTCACCTTGCCTTAACTTTCATATCAAGAGATGTCTTGGTCCGTGCACTGGCAAGGTGAGTAGGGAAGAGTATCGAAAGATGATCGATCAAATTTGCCTGTTCTTGGAGGGTAAACAGGAACAAGTTATAGAGCAACTTCAGAGGGAGATGAAAGAAGCCGCAGAAAAGCTCGAATTCGAGAAGGCAACCAGGCTTAGAAATAGAATTCGAGCAGCTCAACACGTTTTAGAGAGGCAAAGGATCATTTCCTCTACTAAGGAGGACAAGGATGTCATCGCACTCTTTGCACGGGAGGATGCCGCCTGTGTTGAGGTCTTTTTCATCAGGGGAGGCAAGCTCATCGGAAGCGAAAGTTTCATCTTGGACAAAGATGAGCACGTGAGCGAAAAAGAACTTTTGACCTCATTTGTTAAGCAATTTTACCTGACGACCACTTTTGTCCCCCGATACATACTATTGCAGGATGAAATAGAGGATGCGGAGTTGATCGAGGAATGGCTCACCAAGAAACGGGGTAAGAAGGTGGAGATCAAAGTTCCCAAGAGGGGTGAGAAAAGGAGTCTGGTGGCACTGGCCATTGATAATGCCCGCCATGCCTTTGAGCTCCTCAAGATCAAAAGAAGGCTGGAAAAGGAGAGAGCCTTAAAGGCTCTTGCCGAGCTCAAAGAGCAACTCGACCTATCGGAGTTTCCCCACAGGATCGAGTGCTTTGACATTTCAACCATACGGGGTCGCCAGTCCGTGGGGTCGATGGTGGTCTTTGAAAATGGAAGGCCAAAGAACAAGGATTACAGAAAGTTTAAGATAAAGTGGGTCACTGGTCAGGATGATTTTGCCATGATGGCAGAGGTTATAAAACGTAGATTTGCAAGGTATTTGGAGGGGAAGGAAGGAAGATTTGGCATCAAACCGGATCTGGTCATCGTCGATGGTGGGAAGCCACAACTTTCGGCTGCTCTAAAATCCTTGACCGAGCTGGGCATCGAGGATATCCCAGTGATTGCCCTTGCTAAGAGGGAGGAGGAAATTTATCTTCCGAATCGGCCGGAACCAATCTCCTTGCTTGCGTTTTCTCTAAGTCTCCGACTCATTCAAAGGATCAGGGACGAAGCCCATCGATTTGCTCTCAGTTACCACCGAAGCTTAAGAGAGAAAGCAATGGTCAAATCGATCTTCGATCGAATTCCAGGGATTGGGGAGAAACGGAAGAAGTTCCTTTTAGAACACTTCGGCTCGCCGGAGGCCATCTACAAGGCCAGTCTTGAGGAACTCAAAACAGTACCCAAGCTTCCCTCCAAAGTCGCTCATGTAGTATACAGGTTTTTACATCACTAGGGCGATTAATTTGAAACCGTGCCGGGGAAAACGAAACATTTTAGTCGCTTGTTACCCGTCGCAGGTCACAAGAAAAAATAAAAAACCTGCGACCTGCAGCAAGAGACCCGCCACCCATTACAAATTCACTTACTACCATGCTGGATATGGTGTTGGAGCGCTGATCTTCAGTGATTGTGGTCTGGCGGGTCTCATCCTTCCCACCAAATGTGAGGAGGAGATTCAAAAGGAGGTTTTAAGAAGATTTCCCGCGGCTACCTGCGATAATAATAAAAATACTTCCTTGGCAAAAATCCTTTCTTCTTATTTTCGGGGAGAAAAGGTAAAATTCAACCAAACTCTGGATTTGGTGGATTTTTCTCCTTTTGAGAGAGAGGTTTTTCAAACTGTGTGCACAATCCCTTATGGGGAGACCAGAACTTACAAATGGGTAGCTGAGGTCCTTGCTAAACCCAGGGCTTATAGAGCTATAGGCAAAGCTTTGGGCAGAAATCCCATACCCATAGTCGTACCTTGTCACAGGGTCGTAAAGAGCGATGGTGAATTGGGTGGATTTAGCGCGGGAGTTTGGTGGAAGAAAGAGCTTTTAAAACTGGAAGGATATCTCGGAGATAAAGCTGATTAAAATTCATTTTTTAGCAGGGAAGAGAGGCAGTTTATTGAAATAAATTGTGGTTTTTGCAAATACTGATTTAGAGGTTGGGAAGTGCAGAACTTAGAGTTTACCTTAATCACAGGTCTATCCGGAGCGGGAAAGTCGGAAGCTATCAGATGTTTCGAGGATATGGGTTACTTTTGCATTGATAATCTACCTCCCACCCTTATCCCCAAGCTAGCTGAACTGTGCTCTCTTCCCGGTAGCAAAGTGCGTAAAGTGGCTCTGGTGAGCGATGTGAGAGGTGGGGAATTTTTTGATGCTCTTTTCGAAGCGCTCAGGGAGCTGAAGGGGAGGAACATCAAATATCAAATCCTCTTCCTCGAGGCTTCCGATGAGGAATTGGTGAAGCGTTTTAAGGAAACCCGCCGCAGGCACCCTCTGGCTGGTGAGGGGCAGATAATAGAAGGTATACACCGAGAACGCCATCTTCTGGAAACCCTTCGAGGCACTGCGGATATGATCATAGATACCACAGATTTGGAGACACACGAGCTCAGGGATAAAATTCGCTCATCTTTCCTAGGGGAGCAAAAGCGAAAGGGCATACTCATTACCGTGATATCCTTCGGTTACAAATATGGAGTACCGCTTGATGCCGATCTGGTCATGGATGTGAGGTTTTTGCCAAATCCACATTATATCCAATCACTTCGTTCCAGAAATGGTGAGGATAAGGAGGTAAGGGAGTTTGTTCTCAATCGCCCAGAGACTCAAACTTTCCTCAAAAAATTTCGGAGTCTCTTGGTTTTCCTTCTTCCGCATTATGTGACCGAGGGGAAAACTCATCTCACCATAGCCATCGGTTGCACGGGGGGAACCCACAGGTCGGTCACCTTAGCTGACGAGATAGGAGAGTTTCTGAGGGAACAAGACTACAATGTAATCGTGAGACACAGGGATATCGGAAGGAATTTCAAATTTCCCTAAATAATTGACCTTGAACTTTGATGTAATGTTTACGCACACACTTATATATTGTTCAGAGGCATCCTTCCGAGTGCTAGCTGCTGCGAGCCTACTCGCTGTTCTCTTAAGGGCGAACACCCTCCATAAGTTCGGGTCGGGCTGTTGCCGCCGCTGTTCCCGTACGGGCTTAACGGTTCTCTTAAGATGCACTCTCCAGGATACCCCGTCCCATAAGAATATGAGCTTAATCTCGATATAATTACTGTGAACCATGAACTGTGAACTAAAATGTCTTTTTCAACTCAGGTTAAAAACGAATTAGCCAGGCTACAGCCGAATAAAAGGTGCTGCCAAAGGGCGGAGCTTTCAGCCATTTTGCGGATGGATGGCTCCTTTCATATCCGAAATGGTGCTTTCGCCTTTCACACGTTAACGGAGAATGCAGCTGTAGCCAGAAAAACCCTGAAACTCTTTTCAAGCTTATCCGATATTAAATTGCGACTCGAGGTCAAACGGTCCATATTTCAGAAAGCAAACGATTACATCCTTTTCATACCTCCTCAACCTGAACTCTATAGGATTCTCATGGATTTAGAGATACTCAATGCTGATAGGCAAATAATCTACGGAATTGTCACTGAGCTGGTAAGACGAAGTTGTTGCGCCATAACTTACTTGAGGGGTGCTTTTTTGGGGGGAGGATTTATCAACGACCCAAGGAAGAAATATCACTTTGAACTTACGACGGATGATTCTCAGTTCGCTCTCGATTTGAAGGATTTGCTGGAGAGATTTGAGATTAATGCCAAAATTTTCCAGAAAAGAAAATATGTTATTTATCTTAAGGAGGCTGAGCAGATCCTTCGGTTTTTAGCACTGGTAGGGGCATTCAATGCCGTTCTCAAGTGGGAAGATATTCGGATTCTTAAAGAGATGAGGAATCAAGTCAATCGTTTGGTGAATTGCGATACCGCTAATTTGAATAAGGTTGTGGAGGCAACACTCACGCAGATAAGCGATATCACCTTGATAGAAGAGGAGGTGAGCTTGTACTCGTTGTCTAAAGGTCTTCGAGAGGTTGCACAGGCCCGGATCCAATTTCCTTACGTATCCTTAAGGGAGTTGGGAGAGCTGTGCAACCCACCACTGAGTAAGTCAGCGGTTTATCATAGGATGAGACGCCTCAACCAGATAGCTAAGAACCTTAGGGAAGGTAAATAGGTAAATGGGTGAAATAGGAATGGGTTGATGGGAAAAGCAAACCACCAAACTGCCCAGTTACCCAATACCCAAATACCCAATAAGAGGAGGGAAAGGTTATGGCCATTAGGATTGGAATCAATGGATTTGGAAGGATTGGAAGGAATGTCTTTCGGGCGGGATTTGACGACCCGGACATAGAATTTGTTGCGGTCAACGATCTTACCGATGCTGGAACTCTAGCTCATCTCCTTAAATATGACTCAATTTACGGGGTTTTGGATGCTGAAATCGAGGTTACTGATGAAAGCATGACGGTCGAGGGGAAGGAAATTAAAGTCCTATCTCAGAAGGATCCCGCTGCTCTCCCATGGAAGGATTTGGGTGTGGATTTCATAATTGAATCAACGGGGAGGTTTACAAAGAGGGGAGATGCATCGAAGCATCTAACCTCGGGAGGAGCCAAGAAAGTAATCATCACCGCACCCGCAAAGGAGGAAGATATAACCATAGTTATGGGTGTAAATGAAGATATGTACAATCCCAAGGAGCATCACATTATCTCCAATGCCTCATGTACCACAAACTGCTTGGCTCCCGTGGCTAAAGTGCTCTTGGATAATTTCGGTATCGTTAAAGGTTTTATGACCACGGTCCATGCCTATACCAATGATCAGAGAATCCTCGATTTTCCCCATAAGGATCTACGTCGAGCTCGCGCCGCAGCCATGTCCGTCATCCCCACAACCACTGGAGCTGCGAAGGCCACTGCCCGGGTAATCCCCGAACTTAAAGGGAGGATGGATGGAATCGCCATGCGAGTCCCCATTCCCGATGGGTCGGTGGTTGATTTTGTGGCCGTCTTGGAAAAGGAAGTAACCGTAGAGGAGGTGAATGAAGCGTTTAGAAACGCAGCGGATAAAGGTAGATACGAGGGCATTTTAGAGTATACGGAAGATCCGATCGTTTCAATAGATGTGATAGGCAATTCGTATTCGGCGATTTTTGATGCTCTCTCAACAATGGTTATTGGAAATTTGGTAAAGGTTGTGGCCTGGTACGACAATGAGTGGGGATATTCCTGCAGGGTTATTGATCTCGTCAGATATATGGCGGAAAGGGGATTCTGATTGTAAGTGGCTTGAGGTTAGCCTCTAAGCTTTTCGCGTGAGGAGGGAAGGGCTTTGAATAAAAGGACTGTCAGGGATATCGATGTAAAAGGTAAAAGGGTTTTGATGAGAGTCGATTTCAATGTCCCAATCAATGAAGGAAGGGTAGTCGACGATACAAGAATTAAAGCGGTTCTGCCAACTATTCAATATCTTTTGAATCAAGGGGCCAAGGTTATCTTGGTTTCTCATTTGGGGAGACCGAAGGGTTTCGATGAGCGGTATAGGATGGGTCCGGTCGCTGAATCCCTCTCAAGACTCCTCGCTAAGGAAGTGCGGAAGGTGGATGAAACCGTCACTCAGAAAGCTGAAAAAGCCGTCAATGAACTTAAGGAAGGCAATGTGCTCCTCTTAGAAAATGTGCGCTTCAATCCCGGGGAGAAGCAAAATGATCCACAATTTGCAAAGAAATTGGCAAGACTCGCCGATGTCTATGTCAACGATGCCTTTGGAGCTGTTCACCGAGCCCACGCATCGGTTGTAGGAGTACCCAAATATTTACCCGCAGTGGCGGGTTTTTTATTGGAAAGTGAGGTGAATGCCTTAAGCAAGTTATTGGAGAACCCCGAAAAGCCCTTCTTTGTACTCCTTGGAGGGAGCAAAGTTTCCGACAAAATTAAGGTGATCAATAAATTTTTACAGATAGTGGATGGAATTCTAAGTGGCGGAGCGATGTGTTTTACTTTTCTAAAAGCAAGGGGGGTAAACATCGGCAAATCCCTTTGTGAGGATGAGGAACTCGATCACGCACAAGAGATGCTCAAGAAAGCGGAGAGAAATGGAATTTTATTTTATTTACCTTGTGATGTTGTGGTCGCGGATAGCGTCGCTGAGGATGCAAATTATAAAGTCGTTCCCGTCGAGAAAATTCCGGATGACTGGATAGGAGTGGATATAGGTCCCAAGACCATTCAGATATATAAGGATGTTCTCAAGAAAGCTAAAACCATATTCTGGAATGGACCCGTTGGCGTATTTGAAATTGAGGCTTTCTCCTCTGGAACACGTGCTATGGCGGAAGCCATCGCACAAGCCAATGCCACGACGATAGTTGGCGGAGGAGACTCTGATGCTGCCCTTAGGAAATACGGTCTTGAGGATAAGGTGTCCTTTGTATCAACGGGTGGAGGGGCATCCCTTAGATTGTTAGAGGGTACGCCGCTACCAGGAGTCGAAGCCTTGATGGACAAATAGTTTTGCTCACCGTGAACTGTGAACCAAGAACCAATCGAGTGAAAGGAAGTCTGATGCGAAAACCCATCATTGCTGGGAATTGGAAAATGAATAAAACGGTGGAAGAAGCAGTCGAGTTGGTGCAGGATCTCATCCCTCTGGTCGCAGATGTGGAGGATGTGGAGATAGTGGTTTGCCCTCCCTTTACCGTTTTGAAGAGTATATCCACGGTGATTGAGTTCAGCAATCCAAACATCTCCCTCGGTGCTCAAGATATGCACTGGGAGGAAAAAGGGGCTTATACCGGCGAGATTTCCCCTGTCATGCTTCTCGATATCGGGGTGAAATATGTGATCATTGGTCATTCCGAACGCCGTCGGTATTTCGGAGAGACGGATGAGATGGTTGATAAGAAGGTAAAATCGGCGCTTTCTCATGGTCTCATTCCCATAATGTGTATCGGAGAAACCCTCGAGCAGAGGGAAGCGGGAGAGACACAGAGGGTGGTAACTACTCAGCTCCTCAAAGGCTTAGAGGGATTGAAGAAAGAGGATATAGAAAAGGTGGTCATCGCCTATGAACCGGTGTGGGCCATCGGGACCGGAAGGTCAGCTACCCCTGAGGATGCCAATGATGTGATCAGGAGCATCAGAGCTCTCATTGGCGCTCAATTCGGTGTCGAGACGGCAAAGAAGGTAAGAATTCAATATGGAGGAAGCGTTACCCCCGAAAATATCGCTGGATTCATGGACGAACCCGAAATCGATGGCGCTCTGGTCGGCGGAGCAAGTTTAGATGCTGAAAGCTTCGCCAAGATAGTCAAATCCCGTCGATAGCGATAAAAATTTCGTGTGGAAACAGGTCTTTACATCTGTTAATTTTCAAAGTGACTTTTGTAGGAATTCAAATACTTTACGAGCAGCAGGGATCTAATCCGCGTACTTAATGAGGAGAGGCATGAGTTTGGGTCCATATATCCTTCCCAAAGCTCCTCTTTTGCACTTCACCTCAGAGAATGACGAAGTGTCATCGGGAACTATTTTACCACCAGCGATGAGTAAAGGTACGGGATCGTTGGAATGTGCCTTGACGGTGCAGGGTGTGGAATGGTCCGCGGTAACCGCGACGATCGTTTGCTCCAAATTTATCTCGGGGAGTAGATTGGCGAAGAAGAACTGATCGATGAATTCAATGCTTTCCTTTTTCTTAAGGGCTTTTCCATCGTGTGCCGGCTCATCCGGTCCCTTGATGTGGATATATAGTCCCTCGAAATCTTCTATCGATTCCAATGTTTTCCTTGCACGCAGTTGATAATCAAAACTTGGCTCGTCGGTGGCCTGGGGAAGTTCAATTACCTCCATCCCAGTGAGCAGGGCTATTCCCCTCTCTACGGGCATTTCAACGAAGCAGCCAAACCTCAAACCATACTGCTCACCGAAGG
This sequence comes from Actinomycetota bacterium, assembly GCA_030018275.1. NCBI lineage: Bacteria > Bacillati > Actinomycetota > Actinomycetota bacterium. Next base: position 138,318 of record JASEGB010000003.1, read on the forward strand.
TTGGGAATTTAGGTAATCTATTTCCCCCATCACGTGTGAGGATGACATTGGCGGGCAGCTTATCCCGATTCACCCTTCGTTTATTTACGGGGTCCCTCTCTAAAACCTGATGACTTTTCCGGATAAACTCGTTTGTCAAGGACACCGCCCTTTGGGCTTCAGGGGAGCCCTCAAATCCCTCGACGGGTTTACACTCCTGCAAAACATCTTCAAATTCGGTCTTGGCTACTCCAAAGAGTCCCTCTTTGGCATAAGCAGGGTCGGTATTGGTGACCTCGCTTGAGAGTTTTCCTTGGAGACTGTGGATGACCAATACTCCTCTATGACCCACGGTGTTTTTAAAAACGAAGGTTGCCGCGTCTAACTTTACCTTTGTATTTATCGATTCTGCAAGCTTAGTCGCCTCCTCTGTGGTAAGACCGCGACCAACGCGGCGATCGATTATCTTGTTATGCTCCCCCAGGGTTGCAAAGTTCACTCGGTACGCTAAGTCTCCATCGTTAACTCGTAAGCCCGCGGCATAGCACTCTAGCGGACCACGTCCGGTATAATATTTTTCGGCCTCATAGCCCAGGATGCTGATGACGGCGACATCCGATTCGGGCGCGATTCCCTCTCCCACCGGATACATCAAACCCGTCTGACCCCTCTTTGCCAGGTCATCCATAAATGGGGTTATCGACGCCTCCAAAGGGGTTTTACCATCAAGTTCGGGACAGGGTAGATCCCCCAATCCATCCAAGACGATGTACAGGATTTTCTTCATGTTACCTCCTTTTTGAAAGAGCCCTATCTCCCATGACTATCTCATGACAGAAATATAATACACCATAGGAGTCGATAGCCGATAGACGAAGGTCCCTCTTGGTAACGTAAACTATTGTGTGTAAATTCTTTTAATAGAAATATTTAGGGTGTATT